>DATISB010000040.1:0-14392 GCA_035469145.1 Pseudolabrys sp. | reverse complement strand
GCGGCATGGCAGTGCCGAGCAGAAGAAGACTTATTTGCCCAAGATCGCGAGCGGCGAATTGCGTCTGCAGGCCTTCGGCGTCACCGAGCCGACCTCGGGCACCGATACGCTCTCGCTGCGCACCACTGCGCGTCGCGAGGGCAACGACCACTACGTGATCAACGGTCAAAAAATTTGGACATCGCGCGCGGAACATTCCGACCTGATGCTGCTGCTCGCGCGCACCACGCCAAAGGAACAAGCCAAGAAACGCACCGACGGCCTGTCGGTGTTCCTGGTCGACATGCGGCTGGCGCAAAGCACCAGCATCACCATAAACCCCATCCGCACCATGATGAACCACGCCACCACGCAGGTGTTCTTCGACGACTTGCGCGTGCCGGCGGAAAATCTGATCGGCGAGGAAGGCCAGGGCTTTCGCTACATTCTGGCCGGCATGAATGCCGAGCGCATTTTGATCGCGGCGGAATGCATTGGCGACGCCAAATGGTTTATCGAAAAGGCGTCCGCCTATGCCAAGGAGCGCGAATTGTTCGGCCGGCCGATCGGCAAGAACCAGGGCGTGCAGTTCCCGATCGCGCGCGCTTATGCGCAGATGCGCGCCGCCGAATTGATGGTGCACGAAGCCGCGCGCAAATACGAAGCGGGCGCCGACGTCGGCGCGGAAGCCAACATGGCCAAGCTGTTGGCCGCCGACGCCTCCTGGTTTGCGGCCGACATGTGCGTGCAGACCCACGGCGGATTCGGCTTCGCCGAGGAATACGACGTCTAGCGCAAGTTCCGCGAAACGCGGCTCTACCAGGTGGCGCCGATCTCCACCAACATGATCCTGTCCTACCTGGCCGAGCACGTGCTCGGCCTGCCGCGGTCGTATTGAAAATGCCTTTACCGCTCGAAGGCCTGCTGGTCGTCTCCGTCGAACAAGCCGTGGCGGCGCCGCAGTGTACCTGCCGGCTGGCCGATGCTGGCGCGCGCGTGATCAAAGTCGAGCGGCCGGAAGGCGACTTCGCGCGCCGCTACGACGCTCTAGTGCACGGCGAGAGCGCTTATTTCGTCTGGCTCAATCGCGGCAAGCAGTCGGTGGTGCTCGATCTCGGCAAGACGCAAGACAAGGCGTTGCTCGAAGCCATACTCGCTAAGGCCGATGTGTTCGTGCAAAACCTGAAACCCGGCGCAATCGCCAAACTTGGCTTTGAGGTCGCGCGGTTGCGCAGGGATTATCCCCGCCTCATCTGCTGCTCGATCTCCGGCTATGGCGAGAGCGGCCCTTACGCGCAGCGCAAGGCCTACGACATGTTGATCCAGGCGGAATCGGGACTTGCCTCGATCACCGGCGGCCCGGAAGCGCCGGCGCGCGCCGGCGTATCGGTCTGCGACATCGCCGCCGGCATGAATGCCTATGAGGCGATTCTGGAAGCGCTGCTGGCGCGCTCAGCGACCGGCAAGGGTGCCGAGATCGCGATCTCGATGTTCGACGCCATGGCGGATTGGATGGGCGTGCCGCTGCTCCAGCACGAGGGCGGCGATACGCCGGAGCGCATCGGTCTCGCGCACACCTCGATCTCGCCCTACGGCGCCTTCAAGACCAAAGACGGCGTCGACGTCCTCATTTCGATCCAGAACGATCGCGAATGGCGCGTGCTCGCGGAACATGTCATCGACGACAAGGCGCTGGCCGCCGATCCGAACTTCGCCACCAATGTCGAACGCATGAAACGCCGCGCCGAGACCGATGGCCGGGTCGCCGCCGCTTTCGCGACGATGGACGTCGCGCCGCTGGTGGAGAAGCTCACACGCTACGATATCGCCTTCGGCGTCATCAACGATCTGAATTTGCTGGCGCGCCATCCACATCTGCGCCGCGTTGCCGTCGGCACGCCGACCGGTCCGGCCAGCATGCCGGCGCCGGCGGCGATCCATGACGGCGTGCCGCGCAGTTATGGCGCTGTGCCCGCGCTCGGCGAGCACAGCGCGATGATCAAGGCGGAATTCGGCGGAAAACAGGTTTAAAGTTCGCGCATAAGAGCGGAGAAGTACAGATGGACATCGGCTTTATCGGACTGGGTAACATGGGTGGGCCGATGGCGCGCCGGCTGATCGAGGCGGGGCATAAGCTCGTCGTCTACGACACGCGCAACGACGCAGTGGCGCCGCTAGTGGCGCTGGGCGCGCAAGTTGCGTCGTCGCCGGCCGACGTCGCCAACCGGGTCGAGACCGTGATGGCAAGCCTGCCGTCGCTGCCGATTTCAAAAAAAGTCGCGATCGGCGAGGGCGGGGTAATCCAGGGCAAGCGCATCAAGCGCCTCGTCGATCTGTCCACCACCGGTTCGCGCGTCGCTGCGGAGATATTCGCGGAATTGGCCAAGAAGAACATCGTGCAAATCGACTCGCCGGTCAGCGGCGGGGTCGGCGGCGCAAATAAAGGCACGCTCGCTGTCATGGTGTCGGGGCCGCAAGCCGACATTGACGTGGTGAAAGACGCACTCGCCGTGCTCGGCAAGGTGTTCGTGATCGGCCACAAGCCGGGCATGGCGCAGACCATGAAGCTCGCCAATAATTTCCTTTCGGCCACCGCGATGGCCGCGACCTCGGAAGCAGTGGCGATGGGAGTGAAAGCCGGACTCGATCCAAAGATCATGATCGACGTGATCAATGCCGGTTCCGGCCGTACCACGGCATCAGACGGCAAATTCCCGCAGACGATCCTACCGCGAACTTTCAATTACGGCTTCGCCACCGCGCTGATGCTCAAGGACGTGCGGCTATGCGTTGAGGAAGCCAGAAACTTGGGCGTTCCCGATGAGGTGATGAGCGCCGTTCTCGATCAATGGGAGATCACAAATTCAGAATTCGGCGGAGATTCGGATTTCACCGCCATCGTGCAGATGATCGAACGGCGCGCCGGTGTGACAATAGGCGGAAAGAAATTATGAGCGACGACATCCACGAGGTCTATGCCGTCCGTTATGCCGAACACGCGCGTATGCGCTCGGAGAACTACATTTTCGGCGACCCGCACGACGAGATGACCTCGATCTCCTATTACATCTGGGTGATCAAAGGCTCGTACGGCACTTACGTGTGCGACACCGGCTTCGATGAAGTGGCGGCGAAGGAGCGCGGGCGCAAGATCATTCATCCGGTCGGCGAGGGGCTCAAGGCGCTCGGCGTCCAGCCCGACAAGGTGATGCACGTGATCGCCACCCACATGCATTGGGATCATGCCGGCAATTACGACCTGTTCCCCAACGCGCGCTATCACATCCAGGATACCGAGATGGCCTATGCCACCGGTCGTTGCATGTGCCATCAGGTGCTGCGCATGCCGTTCAGCGAGAGCGACGTGCACGCCATGATCGGCAAGATTTACGCCTATCGCGTCGACTTCCACGACGGCGTGGAAGAGCTGGCGCCCGGCATCACCGTGCACAAGATCGGCGGCCACTCCAAGGGCCTGCAATGCGTGCGGGTGAAGACCAAACGCGGCTATGTCGTGCTCGCCTCCGACTGCTGCCATCTTTATTCGCACATCGATGAGGGCCGTGTGTTCCCGATCACCTATTCCGTCGGCGACACGCTCGAGGGCTATAAGACGCTGCAGAAAGCTGGCCTCATCGCGCCACCATATCATTCCGGGACACGATCCAACGGTGCTCGATCTCTATCCGGCGGCGAACGCTGAGCTGAAGAATTGGGTCTGCCGGGTGGATGCGGCGCCGAAGGTTTAGTTGCTTCCCTCTCCCCGCGCGCGGGGAGAGGTAAAAAGGGGTTACACCAACCCCAACTCCGCGAACGCAGTTTTGTGATGCTCGGCGCTGTCAGGCGAAAAGCAGCAGAACACCACGCGCGTCATGCCGCGCGGACGTGCGGCGATTTCCGACGCCACAGTGCCGACCGCGATGCGAGCGGCGAGATCGGCGGGAAAACGATAGATGCCGGTGGAGATCGCCGGATAGGCGATCGAGCTAAGCGCATGCGCAGCGGCAAGATCGAGCGCGCTGCGGTAGCAGCCCGCCAGCAGCGCTTCCTCATCCGATCCGCCGCCATGCCAGACCGGGCCGACCGCGTGGATGACGTGCTTGGCCTTCAGCCGGTGGCCGCGGGTGATCTTGGCGCTGCCGGTTTCGCAGCCGCCGAGCGTGCGGCATTCCGCTAGCAGCTCCGGTCCAGCCGCGCGGTGGATGGCGCCGTCCACGCCGCCGCCGCCCAAGAGCGAGCGGTTGGCCGCGTTGACTATGGCCGCCACGTCGAGCGTGGTGATGTCGGCGACCAGGATATCGAGCCGCGTCTCGCCGATCTCGGCGCTGAGCAATGGCGGGGATGCGGCGTTCATGGCGGCTAGTCTATCACGCCCACTCGGCGCTGACTTCGGCCTGCAAATCGAGGGTGCCGCGCACGCCGATGTCGTCGAAATGCGCGTCCAAGAATCGCCGCGCCGCGCGCTTCCCGTTGGTGCGCAGCATCTCGAAGAAATCGTAGTCGGTGTTGAGGCGGCCGTCGGCGGTGAACTGCTTAGCGGAGGCATCGAGCGCGATCCGGTGCATGTTGATGCGCCGGTACTTGCCGGGCCCCAGCCCGCGCGTCAGGCGGCCCTGATCGATCAACCGCGACACGAATTCGATGGCGCGCAGTTCACCCATAAGCGGGGAATTGAACGTGATCTCGTTCAGTCGGTTCATGATGTCGTGGCTGGTGGTCGGCGTTTGATGTCGCACCAGCGGATTGATTTGAATGAGCAGCACGTCCTCGGTCTGGGTCGTGCGGAATAGCGGGAAGATCGACGGATTGCCGAGGTAGCCGCCATCCCAGTAGGGCACGCCGTCAATTTCGACTGCCCGAAACAGCAGCGGCAGGCAGGCGGACGCCAGGATGACACTGGCGTCAATCTTCTCATGCGGAAAAATGCGCAGCCGCCCGGTTTGCACATTGGTGGCGGTGACGAACAGCTGCGGGGTCGGGGATTTCCTGATGGCGTCGAAATCGACGAAGCGTTCGATCAGCTCTTTCAACGGATTGATATTGAGCGGGTTGAAATCGTAGGGCGACAGATATTGCGATACCGCCTTGAACCAGATCCCCATCGGCGAATCTTCGAGCGGCAGAAATGAGAACAGGCGGTCGAGCGCCTTGCGCTGCAGGTCGGGCAGACCACCGCCAAGGCTGGCGGCGCGCCAGAAATCGGCCAGCCGCTTGCGCGCTTCCTCGCGTCCGCCGCGTGCAAGCCCGTCGGCCAGCATTACGGCGTTGACCGCGCCAGCAGAAGCGCCGGTAATGCCCTCGATCTCGAGCCGCCCGTCGTCGAGCAGGTGATCGAGTACGCCCCAGCTGAAGGCTCCGTAGGCGCCGCCGCCTTGCAGCGCCAGATTGATGCGCTTGGGTGCGGGAGCAGGTGGTGGATCGCCGCGAATGGCGCGAACGATGGATTTAATCATTGCTCGCCGCCGTTACGGGCGCTCACTGCGCGACCCAGCCGCCGTCGATAGAATAGGTCGAGCCGGTAATGGTCGCGGCCGCGTCGCTGCACAGGAATACCGCGAGCGCACCGATTCCTTCCGGCTTGGTAAACGAATGCATCGGCTGCTTCTCAGACAGCAGCGCGATTTCTTCCTCGCGCACCGTTTTTCCGGACGCCTTGGCGCGGTCGTCGATCTGCTTCTGCACCAGCGGTGTGAGCACCCAGCCCGGGCAGATGGCGTTGCAGGTGATGCCGGCATTGGCGGTCTCGAGCGCCACCACCTTGGTCATGCCGACCAGGCCGTGCTTGGCCGAAACATAGGCGACCTTTTGCGTGCTGGCGACCAGCCCGTGCGCCGAGGCGATGTTGAGGATGCGGCCCCATTGGCGTTTCTTCATGCCCGGCACCGCGGCGCGGATGGTGTGGAACGACGACGACAGGTTGATGGCGATGATGGCGTCCCATTTTTCGATGGGGAAGTCCTCGATATTCGCCACGTGCTGGATACCGGCATTGTTCACCAGCACGTCGAGTGCGCCGAAGCTCTTTTCGGTCGCTTTGATCATGTCGGCGATCTCGGCTGGCTTGCTCATGTCGGCGCTCGAATAGAGCGCTTTGACGCCGAACTCCTTTTCCAGTCCGGCGCGCTCCTTCTCGATGGCCGCGGCCTCGCCGAAGCCGTTGAGCATGATATTGGCGCCGTCCGCGGCGAGCGCGCGGGCCGTGGCGAGCCCGATCCCGGAGGTGGAGCCGGTGACCAGCGCGGTTTTGCCTTTCAGCATGGCAGTCCTCGTTAGCTGCGGCCGCCAAATGGCCAGATTTGCGGGTGTCGAAATGAGGCCCGGATCCTGCTCCTGTTTTTGTTGCAGTGCAATATATATCAAGGGCGGCCGGTCATCTTTTCGCGACTCGACCGTTATCGCGTTACACTTGTGAACATGATGGCGAACCGTTCATTGGGCAAAAAGCCGCAGCTGCGCACGGTATTCCCGGCGCCCGGTCACGACCACGAGCGCTGCGCCAGCGACGCGATCACCCATGCCGAGGCGATTTGCGCCGCGCGCGCCGGGCGTCTGACGCCGATCCGCCGCCGCGTGCTGGAGGCGCTGCTGGCGAGCCATCAGCCGCTCGGAGCCTATGAGCTGATCGACCGGTTGGCGGTGCGCGGCGCGCGGCCGGCGCCGATCACCATCTACCGCGCGCTTGATTTCCTGCGTGAGCAGGGGCTCGTGCACCGCATCGAAAGCCGCAACGCCTTTATCGCCTGCGTGCAGGATCACACCAGCGGCGATCCGGTGGTGTTCCTGATCTGCGAGCAATGCGGCCTCGTGGGCGAGGCCGCCAGTGCCGCGGTCGCCGACACCATCAGAACCGCCTCGCGCGCCGCCGGCTTCACGCCGAAAACGCCGGTGATCGAGATCTCCGGTATCTGCGCGCATTGCAAGGCGGCGTGACCGTATCACTGATGGTGTCAACGCCCGCGTCCCATCACTTCACCCGCCCGCTCGATGCGCTGGCCGCGGCCATCGTGGTGGTGCTGTGTCTGTCCTGGGGCTTCAATCAGGTTGCCACCAAGCTCGCCATCCACGACATCCCGCCGCTGACGCAGGCTACCATACGTTCGGTGATCGCGGCGCTGCTCGTCGTCGGCTGGTGCCGGCTGCGCGGCATTCCGCTGCTCACGCGCGATGGCACGCTCGCCGCCGGCATTGTCGCCGGCGTGTTCTTCGCCATCGAATTCATCCTCATTTATCAGGGGCTGGTCTACACGACGGCGACGCGCGCGGTACTGTTCATTTATCTCGCGCCGTTTTTCGTCGTGCTCGGCGCCCGCATTTTCCTGCCGGCGGACCGTTTCCACCTGCCGCAATGGCTCGGGCTCGCACTGTCCTTCGCCGGCATGCTGGTGGCGTTCGGCCTGCCGACGCCGGCGATGGATCCGCGCCAGGTCGTCGGCGACGTGATGATGGTCGGCGCCGCGCTGTTCTGGGCAGCGACCACGCTGCTAACCAAGGCGAGCGCGCTCAACCGCGTCACCGCCGAAAAGACGATGCTCTATCAGCTTGTGGTGTCGGCGCCGATCATGGCAGTGGCGGCATTCGTGTTCGGCGAGCGCATCACGCAGGCGCCGTCCGTGCTCGCGACGGTTGCGCTCGCCTACCAGACCGTATGGGTCGTCAGTATCACCTTCGTGGTCTGGTACGCGCTGGTGCGGCGCTATTCAGCCAACCGGCTTTCCGCCTTCACCTTCCTGACGCCGCTGTTCGGCGTTGCCGCCGGCCATCTGGTGCTGGGCGAGCCGTTGACGGGTGCTTTCGCCGCCGCCGTGGCGATGGTCGCCGGTGGGCTGGTGCTGGTGAACCGGGCGCATTGACCGCACTATTTAAGTCGGAGCTGCGCTTCCTTTGAGCGCCCTGGCCGCCATCGCGTAGCCGCCCATCGCGCCGTCGATGAAGTGCAAGTGGTTGGATTTGGTCGGTGACGGCGTGAAGCAGGTCATCATCGCCGCGTGCTGGCGGTGCGTACCATAGCGCACGATTTTTCTTGAGGCGCAGTCGGCCAGATGCCGCTCGATCTCGTCCGCCAGCTCTGGCGTGCAATCGAGCACCATGCGCAGCGAATCGTCGAATTTTCGGAAATCCGAGTTGTCGACCACCTCGTGTGTGTATTTCACCGGAATGAAGCTGCCGACCTTGATGCTGAAATGCATGATCAGGAAATAAAGAAACGTCCACGCCAGCACCTTGATCTTGCGCGCGCGCACCGACTCGTCCCGCCGGCGCGATGCCCGCGCCTCGAGGTCGGCACTGGCCGGCGGCCAGGTGATGCGCAGCCGCTGGCCCGCCACCGGCCGCGACGCGTCCGGCGTTCGCTCCACGAGCCTTGCGATGTGCTCGATGGCGGAGCGAAACGCATCCCCGCTTGCCCCGGGCGCGGGAGCGACCACCAATGAGAGCACCACGCCGCGCGACGCCGGGATTTCCTGATAGCGACATGACAGGCCGGAGAGGTCGGGGTGCGCGCCGGGTGGCGCCGGCGCTATCGCGATTTCGCCGCGCTTCATCGCGGCGTCCGCCCAGGCGATGCCTCCGCCCGAGAACATGGCGATCGAGATGTTCTCCGACGGCGCATAGCGGGCGACGCGGACGTCGAAGCCGTGCGCGCGGATAGCGGCGACCGGCACCATGCCGATCCGCAAGGTGAGATCGAGGTCTTCCTTCACCCAGGTCGCGGTTTCGGCGAGCGCCTGCCGGGCTGCTGCGGAGGCCTCGGCCGTCACCGCGAAGCTCGCGCCGTCGCCGCCAAACACGAAGGGGAAGTCGCGATCTGCGAGCGCATTGGTGATGGCGACTATCACCGCGGCGCCGGCCATGTTGACGGCCTTGTAGCGATTCTCGGCGATGGCCTTGGTCGATTGCACCACGTCGGCAACGCCGACCATCCAGTCGCCCGGCAGCGGCGCAAACAGGCCTGGGTCCATGACGCGGGTGAAGTCGCGCAGGATCGGCAGGCTTTCGTAGAAGCCGTCGGTCGGCATGGTGGCATCCATGGCCGGAATACTATCCCTCAAGGATGCCTGTCCCCACAGCTACATCCACCCGCCGCCATCCTTGCCGCGGTTGGCGACGCTGGCTTCTTCCAGATCCAATTCGTATTCGATGCGCCGCCTGGCGTCGTCGGTGATTTTGCCGTCGCGCAGCAACTGATAAATGAAATCGCGCTCAGCTTCGATCAACTCGGTCTTGATCTTAGCGGTTTGCCGCATGTGATCGAGGCCCTCGGTCAAGTTCGTGGGCAGTGTCTGCACGCGGCTTTGATTGCGCGTGCGCAAGTGCTCAATCGCTTCGTCCGGCAGTTCATGATCTCTGATGGCCTTCTCCAGCCGCTTGGTGACTTCCTTCAGCGCGGCCTGGCGCGCGCGCAGCTCGTGCTTGATCTCGTTCTTGCGCTCTTTCTTGCCGAGGTGAGTCAACCCGAGCCAGCGCACTACCGCCGGCAGCATCAGCCCTTGCCCGACAATCGTCACGATGATGACGCCGAAGGTCACGTATTGGATCAGTTCGCGGTGTGGGAATGGCTGGCCGTTGGCGAGCGCATAGGGAATGGCGAGCGCGGCCGCGAGCGACACCACGCCGCGCACGCCGGTGAACGACAGCAAAAACGGCCACTGCCAGGGCGGCGACGGATCGCGCTTGCGCAATGAGGGACTGACCCAGCGCGGGATATAGGTTGCCGGAAATACCCAGATGAAGCGCGCTGCGATCGTGATCAGCGTCGTCCAGGCCATTGCGATTAGCAGATCGTGGATCGTGAAGATGTGCGGTTCGTCGAGCAGCGCGTGCGCCTGCAGGCCGGTGAGCAGGAACACCAGGCCCTCGATCAGGTAGACGATCAGGTCCCAGAAGAAGATGCCTTGCAGCCGCGTGGCGGAGCCGATCAGGCGCGGCCCGGTCCAGCTCACGTAAAGCCCGCAGGCGACGGTGGCCAGCACGCCGGAGCCGCCGAGATGCACCGGTACCCAGAAGGCGAGATAGGGCGTCATCAGCGACAGCGTGATCTCGACGCGCGGCTCGCGTGCCCATTGCCGCAGTCGCAAGCTGAGCCAGCCGACCGCGATGCCGTAGACGATCTCGCCCACCGCGATCAGCGCGAAGGTGCCGGCGGCTTGCGGAAGCGAGAAGGTGCCGGTGCTCACCGCCGCGACCGCAAAACGGTAGAGGATGAGTGCGGTAGCGTCGTTGGCCAGCCCCTCGCCTTCCAGCACCACCAGAATACGGCGCGGCAATGTCAGCCGCCGCGCGATGGCGAGCGGCGCCACCACATCGGGCGGCGCGATGATCGCGCCCAGAAGAAATCCGACCGCCCAATCGAAATTCAACAGGTAATGCGCCGCCGCCGCCACCGCGCAGGTGGTGAACAGCACGCAGCCGAAGGCGAGCAGCGCGATCGGCCGCAGATTGAATTTGAATTCGCGCCAGCTCATGGCGACGCCGGCCGAATAGATCAGTGGCGGCAGGATCACCAGCAGCACAACTTCCGGCGCCAGTGTCACCGTTGGCAGGCCGGGAATCAGCGCCATGCCGATGCCGGCGACCACCAGCAGGATCGAGGGTGCGATATTGAGCCGCTTGGCCGCGATGGCGACCGCCGCCAGCACCGCCAGCATGAATAGCAGCGTCTGCATGATCGCGGTCATCGATGCGCGCCGATGAAACTCAGGTTGGAAACGATGTTCACGGTTAGGGCGAACACGGCGACATTGAAAAAGAACGCCAGCGCGCCGTGCACCGTCACCAGGCGGCGGATCACTTTGCTGGTGATCACCACGTCCGAGACCTGCGTGGTCATCGCAATGACCAGCGAAAAGTAGAGAAAGTCCCAATAGTCGGGATGTTGCCGGCCGGGAAATGTCAGGCCGCCGGTCGCGTGATCACCGCGCTCTCCGTAGTATTCGTGGGCGTAATGCAGCGCAAAAATCGTATGGACGAATGCCCACGACACGAAGATGGTGAGCATCGCGATTGCAATGCCAAGCCCGCTGCATGGCTGCCCGGAGATTTTTGCAATCCCAAGCTCCGCGACGATCGCGCCCATGATCGCCAGCGCGGAGATGCCGGTGAGGATCAGTATGGCGAGCGCGCCTTCGTCGTCCTCGGCGGCGCGGCGGCGAATCTCGTCGATGCCGCAGGTGACCAGCAAATGATGGATCAATACGAGATACAGCACGACGCCGATGTCCCACCCGAGCAGCAGCTTGGTCGCCATGCTCAAGTTGGTCATCGCTATGCCGAGCGTCACCGCCATGCCGACGGCGGCGGAAATCAGCAACCGCGACTGCAGCCGTGCGACGCGGACCGGCAAAATGGGTCGAGTGACAATCTTGCGTGCTATCGGTTGTTCCTTCCACATCCTTCGCTCAGCGGTGAAGCGGGCGGCGGCGCGCATTATATCGGTTTTCGCGGTGAACGGCGCCAGCACTGCGTGCCTGCGGCGGCAAAAACCGCATCCTCCGCACATGACGGCCGGGATGGGTTAGTCTTGAGGCCATGATCCGGTCCAGCAAACGCTTTACCGTCGCGCATCTATTGCGCGCCGCCGGTTTCGCCGTGCTGGCGTTGCTGTCGCTGCCCTACCTGATCGTGCCGTTTTATGCCGTCGGCAAGCCGGTCTCCACGGTGATGCTCTGGCGCCAACTCACCGGGGCGCGGATGCAGCGCCAATATATGCCGCTGTCGCGCATCTCGCCGGCACTCTCGCTTGCCGTGATCGTCGCCGAGGACGGCCGCTTTTGCAGCCACCACGGCGTGGACTACGCGGAAATCCGCGACGCCCTGGCCGACGCCAACGATCTCGAGGATGTGCGCGGCGGCTCCACCATCACCCAGCAGGTGGCGAAGAACCTGTTCCTGTGGCCGGGCCGCAGCTGGTTGCGCAAGGCGCTGGAGTTGCCCTTGGCGCTGTGGATCGACCTGGTGCTGTCGAAGCGGCGGATTCTGGAAATTTATCTCAATATCGCCGAATGGGGCCCGAACGGCGAATTCGGCGTCGAGGCCGGCAGCCGTTATGCGTTTGGTAAAGCGGCGCGCGATCTCTCCCACACCCAGGCGGCGCTGCTGGCGGCCGTGCTGCCCAGTCCGGCAACCCGCAATGCGCATGCGCCCGGACCCGGTTTGCACCGGCTGGCGGGGCTTTATGTCGGGCGTTCGGCGCAGGCGCCTGGCGCTGCGGCTTGCGTGCGCGCCACCCCCTAGCCTTGCGCCAAGCCATCCTCTATAAGCCCGCCTTCATAACGACATCGCGAATTTCAGGAGCTCGCTTCCCATGGCTGTGCCGAAAAGAAAAACCTCGCCGTCGCGCCGCGGCATGCGCCGTTCGGCCGACGCGCTCAAGCGCCCGGCCTATGTCGAGGACAAGGATTCCGGCGAATTGCGCCGTCCGCACCATATCGACCTGAAGACCGGCATGTACAAAGGCCGCCAGGTGCTGAAGGTGAAGACCGAAGCGTAATCGGTTGCCAGAGGACAGTCGGGTATGTTCCTCATCGGCTTTCCTCTGCTCCTCGTCCCGTTCGCGATCTACAACATCGTCGCCTTTCTGATGCCGGGCGTGAGTTGGACCGGCACGCTGGCGACCGTGCACATGATGTCCGGCGCCGATTGGGCGATGTCGGGCGGCGACGTGCTGGTCACGCTGGCCACCCTGCTGCTGTTCGTCGAGATGATGAAAGCGGCCCGCGCCGGCACACGCGGCATCGTCGATCACGGCTTGTCGCAGCTGCTGTTTCTCGCGATGCTGGCCGAATTCCTGCTGGTGAAACAAGCGGCGAGCGCGACGTATTTCCTGATTTTGGTCATGAGTTTCTTTGACGTGGTCGGCGGCATCACGCTGGCGCTGCGATCCAGGCGACGCGACATCATCGTCGAGCATGTCGAACCCACGGTCGAAACCGTTGAGTCCGCACCCGAACGTGTCGAGCCATTGCCGGAACGTGCCGTACACACCCCGTCTTGAATTCCACAACAAACGGTAACTCATGAACCGCGATTTCCAGCTCCCCGGCCGCTCGCCCGTGATCGCCTGTGATGGCATGGCGGCGACCTCGCATCCGCTTGCGACCTTGGCCGCCGTCGACGCGCTGCGCGCCGGTGGCAGCGCGGCGGATGCCGCGGTGGCGGCGGTAGCGACGCTGTGCGTGGTCGAACCGCACATGACCGGCATCGGCGGCGATTGCTATTGCCTGGTGTCGCAGCCGGGCAAGCCGGTCTGGGGCTATAACGGCTCCGGCCGCGCCGGCGCAAAGGCATCGTACGACACTCTGCGCGCCCAGGGCATGCGCGAGATCGGCGACTCGATCCACGCCGTCACCGTGCCGGGCGCGCTCGATGCCTGGGAAGCGCTTCTCAAAACGCATGGCCGCTTCGGGCTTGACCGCGCGCTTGTAGCTGCGATCAAATACGCCGAGGGCGGTTTCCCGGTGGCGCCGCGCGTGGCGTGGGATTGGCAAAAATATGTCGGCAAGCTCAAGGCCGATGCAGGCGCCGCCAAGCATTATCTATTCAATGGCGCAGCGCCGAAAGAAGGCGACGTGATCCGCTTACTGGCGCTGGCCACGACGCTGAAAACCATCGCCGCCAAGGGCGCGCGTGCCTTCTACGAGGGCGAGATCGCCGCCGACATGGCGGCGACGGTGGCGGCGCGCGGCTCGTTTCTCACGGCAGAGGATTTCGCGCGTCACCGCGGCGATGCGGTCGCGCCGATCTCGACCAATTACCGCAGCCACGATCTGGTCGAAATTCCGCCGAACGGGCAGGGGCTCACCGCGCTGGTGATGCTCAACATCCTGGAGAATTTCGATATTAAGGCGCTCGATCCGCTCGGTCCCGAGCGGTTTCATCTGGTGTTGGAAGCAGCAAGGCTGGGATTTGCGGTGCGCGACACCCACATTGCCGACGCAGCGCATATGCGCGTCGCCGTCACCGACCTGCTCGACAAAAAATTCGCCAAGAAGCTAGCCGCACTGATCGACATGAAACACCGCGCGAATTTGCCCAAAGCGCCCACGCCCGGCAGCGACACGGTCTATCTCAGCGTTGTCGACCGCGACCGCATGGCGGTGTCGTTCATCAATACGCTTTATTCGCATTTCGGCTCCGGCATTTGCACCGAGAAGACCGGCATCCTGCTGACCAATCGCGGCGCTTGCTTCACGCTCGAAGCCGACCACCCCAACACTTTCGGTCCCAATAAGCGGCCGATGCACACCATCATTCCGGCGTTGGCCATGCGGTCGGGCCGCTGTGACATGAGCTTCGGCGTCATGGGCGCGCATTACCAGCCGATGGGCCACGTGCAGATCGTACTCAACATGCTGGATTATGGCATGGACGTGCAGCAGGCGATCGACGCGCCGCGCTTCTTCTTCGAGGGCGAGCAGAC
>DATISB010000039.1:0-8596 GCA_035469145.1 Pseudolabrys sp. | reverse complement strand
CACCGACAATGGCCGCGGCATCCCGGTCGATCCGCATCCGAAATTCAAGAGCAAGTCGGCGCTCGAAGTGATCATGTGCATGCTGCATGCCGGCGGCAAATTCGACTCCAAGGTCTACGAGACCTCGGGCGGCCTTCATGGTGTTGGCGTCTCGGTCGCCAACGCGTTGTCCGAACGTATGGAGGTCGAGGTCGCACGCGAGCAGCAGCTCTACCGGATGGCGTTCGAGCGCGGCAAGCCGAAGGGCAAGCTGGAAAAGGCTGGCCGCGCGCTCAACCGGCGCGGCACCAAGATCAGATTCCGGCCCGATCCGCAGATTTTTGGACCGAAGGCCGCGTTTCAGGCCGAGCGCGTGTTCAAGATGGCGCGATCGAAGGCCTATCTCTATGGCGGCGTCGAGATCCGCTGGCGTTGCGACAAGGCGCTGCTCAAGGGCCTCGACGACGTGCCGGAAAAGGCTACCTTCCATTTCGCCGACGGGCTGAAGGACTACCTCGCCAACAACCTGGCCGACGCCACGCTGGTGCATCCGGACATCTTCACCGGCAGTTCGGGTAAAACCGGCCGCCACGGCACGGTCGAATGGGCCGTTGCCTGGACCGCCGATGCCGACGGATTTTTGCAATCCTACTGCAACACGATTCCGACCGCCGATGGCGGCACCCATGAGTCCGGCCTGCGCACCGCTTTGCTGCGCGGCTTGAAGGATCACGCCGCCCGCGCGAGCCAGGAAAAACGTGCTGGGCCAGTGACCAGCGAAGACGTGATGACCGGCGCCGGCTGCATGCTCTCGGTGTTCATCCGCGAGCCGGAATTCCAGGGCCAGACCAAGGATCGGCTCGCCACTGCGGCAGCGCAGAAAATCGTTGAGAACGCGATCAAGGATCCGTTCGACCACTGGCTGTCGGGCAACCCGCTGCAAGCCAACAAGCTCTTGGATTTCGTCATCGAGCGCGCCGACGAGCGGTTGCGCCGCCGCCAGGAAAAGGACATCGCGCGCAAGACTGCGGTGCGCAAGCTGCGTTTGCCCGGCAAGCTCGCCGACTGTTCGAGCTCGGCCTCGGAAGGCTCGGAGATTTTCATCGTCGAGGGCGATAGCGCCGGCGGCTCCGCCAAGCAGGCGCGCGACCGCCGTACCCAAGCCGTGCTGCCCTTGCGCGGCAAGATTTTGAACGTCGCGTCAGCCGGCAAGGACAAGCTGGCGCAGAATGCGCAGCTCGCCGATCTGATCCAGGCGCTCGGCTGCGGCACCGGCGCGCACTTCCACGAGAAGGACCTGCGCTACGAGAAGGTCATCATCATGACCGACGCCGACGTCGACGGCGCGCATATCGCCTCACTGCTGATCACCTTCTTCTACCGGCAGATGCTCAAGCTGATCGAGGCCGGCCGGCTCTATCTCGCGGTGCCGCCGCTTTTCCGCCTGTCGCACGGCGGCAAGATCGTCTATGCGCGCGACGACAAGCACAAAGAACATTTGCTCAAGAAAGAATTCAACGCCAATGCCAAGGTGGAGGTGTCCCGCTTCAAGGGTCTCGGCGAAATGATGGCGGCGCAATTGAAGGAAACCACCATGGACCCGTCAAAGCGCACCTTGCTGCGCGTGGTGCTGGTGGAGAAGGACCTCAAATCCACCGCCAAGGCGGTGGAGCGGCTGATGGGCAACAAGGCCGAAGCGCGCTTCGACTTCATTCAGGAGAACGCCGAGTTCGCCAGCGCGGACTTGCTGGACGTTTAACGCCGCCTCGCCCTAATCGCACTTATTCAGCACCGGCGTCTTGCTGCCGTGCGCAAGCGCGATGCCGTCCTTGACGCGCACCGCCCCGCCGTCCGGCTGGTTGAACAAAGTGCGCCGCGTGCCCTTGCGCACAAGGAACGTGAGCTTCTGGCGTTCCTCGTCGTCGGTGCCGGGCTGGAAGATCACTGCCACCGCCAACTGCTCGGCGGAAAGGCGCACCGCCGACACTATGCTGTATCGGTTGACCGTGTAATCGGGGCCGAGATCGTGGGTCTCCGATACCAGCCCCGGGCTCGGCGTCGTGATGCTGACATGCGGATTGGCGGGCGAGGCCGGTTGCTGGCAATCGGTCGCCCAAGTGCCGAACAGGCCGAACTGCTGGAATAACGCGTCGACCGGTGCGGTTTGGGTGGCGGCAGGCATGGCGGTCGCGGCCGCAAGCACCAAAACCGCCGCGATTCGCATGACTTCGCTGCTCCATCGACTCAGGGAAAAACCCCGATGCAACAATAGCAGCGTACCGCGCGACGGCAATTGGCGTGCGCGAAAAGCACCCCGCCCCATCGACATCGTGACGTATTTATTGCGGGAAGCTCAGCTTCGCCGCCGTCACTACATCGCCGAACGTCTTGATGTCGGCATCGATGCGCGTCTTGAACGCGTCGCGGGTCGGCCCGCCCGGCTTGACCGCCATTTTCTTCAAGCCCGCCTGCACGCCCGGGTCGGTGAGTGCGCGGCCGAGTTCCTTGGTGAGCTTATCGACGATCGGCGCCGGCGTGCCGGCCGGCACGAAGAAGCCGCTCCACAATTGGGTGTCAACCTCCGGATAGCCGACCTCCGCCATGCTCGGCACATCGGGAAGCTCGGGCGAGCGCTCGGAACCGGTCACCGCCAATGCGCGCGACTTACCGCCTTTCACCAGCGGTATCGCCGGCGGACCGTCGGAAATGGTGAACAAGCACTGTTCGCTGACCACGCACAGATTCGACTCGTTGGTACCCTTGAACGGGATCGCCACCCCGGGCATGCCGGTCTTAAGCTTGAACAGCTCGCTGGCGATGGTGAAGGCCGGCGATGACGAGCCGTAATTCGACTTATCAGGATTGGCCTTTGCCCAAGCCACCAGCTCCTTCACGTTTTTGGCCGGATGATTCGCCGGCACCACCAGCACCAGCGGAAACGAGGCGATCATGTTGAGCGCGATGAAGCTCTTGGTCGGGTGGTAGGCGAGATTGGGATAAATGGCGGCGGCGATCGACATCTGTCCGGTCGCGCCGACCAGCACCGTGTATCCATCAGGCGGCTGATGCGCGGCATATTCGGAGGAAATTCGTCCGCCGGCGCCCGGCTTGTTTTCGACGATGGCGGTGGCGCCGGTGTTCTCCTGGAACTTGTTCACCACCAGACGCGCGAAGATATCGTTGCCGCCGCCGGCGGCAAAACCGACGATGAAGCGGATGACGCGGTTGGGATATTCGCTTTGCGCGCGCGCTTCACCGGCGGCGGCTAAAACCAACGCCAGCAACATGCAAGCAAATAGGCTACGAATTCGCATCTTGATCCCTCCCATCCGTTCTCTGCCGGAACGGTCGGCCGCATTGTATACCGGCCGCCAGTATTCGGAAATGTCATTGCCGTGATGTGGTATCGTTGGCTTACCAACGACCCCGCCGAGCCCGGATGACTGCAGCTTCCCCTAACATTGCCGGCAATCCGGGAGCGCGAGGCGACCGCTTCGGCCATCCGCGCGCGCTCACTTATTTGTTCGCGACCGAGATGTGGGAGCGCTTCTCCTATTATGGGATGCGCGCGCTGCTCGTGCTCTACATGGTCAAATACCTGCTCGACCCGCAGCGCGCCGGCCAGGTGTTGGGCTTAGGTCCATTCCGCAATGCGCTCGAATTCGTTTTCGGCCCGCTGGCGCCACAACCGCTCGCCTCGCAGATCTACGGCTTCTATACTGGGCTGGTTTATCTGACGCCGATCTTCGGCGGATTGCTGGCCGACCGCGTGCTCGGTGCGCGCCGCACCGTCATCCTCGGCGCCGCACTGATGGCGATTGGCCATTTCATGATGGCCTTCGAGCATCTGTTCCTGTTCGCACTCGGCTTTCTCATCCTCGGCAACGGGGCTTTCAAGCCGAACATCTCAACCCAGGTAGGCCGGCTCTACGCGCCCGGCGACCGCCGCCGCGACCGCGCCTTCTCGATCTTCTATGTCGGTATCAATCTCGGCGCCTTCCTGGCGCCGCTGGTGTGCGGCACGCTCGGCGAGGAGCTCGGCTGGCACTACGGCTTCGCAGCCGCCGGCATCGGCATGACCACCGGCCTCATTATTTATCTGCTCGCCACGCCGACACTGCCGAAGGACAGCTTCGACAAACGCGAGACCATGCCCGGACCGATGAGCCGCGAGGCCTGGCTGTCGATCGGCGCGCTCATGGCGCTGATGCTGCCGGTAAGCCTATTCTGGGGCACTTACGAGCAGCAGGGCAACACCATCGCGCTCTGGGCGAGCGAATACACCGATCGTCACCTGTTCGGCGCGGAAATTCCGGTCACCTGGTTCCAGGCGTTCAATCCGTTCATGATTTTCGCCTTCACGCCCTTTATCGTCGCGCTCTGGCGCCGGCAGGGCGTGCGCGAGCCGTCCACGGTCGCCAAAATGGCGATCGGCTGTTTCCTCAATGCCGCGGCCTACCTCGTCATGGTCGCCGCCGCTTGGTACGCCGGCGGCGCGCAGGCCAGCTGGCTTTGGCTGTTTGCTTATTTCGTCTTCATCACGGTCGGCGAGCTTTATCTGTCGCCGGTCGGACTTTCCTTGGTGACCAAAGTGGCGCCCCTGCACTTGCTGTCAATGATGATGGGCGTTTGGCTATCGACCAGTTTCATCGGCGGATTTCTCGCAGGTTACATCGGCACCTTCTGGTCGAGCCTGGCGAAGACCGATTTTTTCCTGATGCTGGCGGTCATTTCCGCCGCAGCCGGTCTGATGATCGCGCCGCTCAATCGCCCACTACGCGCGGTGCTGAAGGACTAAATATTTTTCTTTCGCATGATCTTTTCCGAAAACCGGTTCCCACTTTTCGGGATCATGCGAGTGGCAGCCCGACATATTGCTCGGCCAGCGACTTGGACGCGGCTTCCGATCCCACGATGTAGTCCAGCTCCGCTAATTGCCGCCGGCGGTCGAACGCAGTCTCATGCGGAAAGCGATGTAAGATCTGCGTCATCCACCAGGAGAAGCGCTGCGCCTTCCACACCCGCCGCAGGCAGGTCGCCGAATAATTTTTCAGCAGGTTGTCGCGCTTGCTTTTATAGAACGCGTCGAGCGCGCGCGACAGGAACACCACGTCGGCAAACGCCAGATTCATGCCCTTGGCGCCGGTCGGCGGTACGATATGCGCGCTGTCGCCTGCGAGAAACAAACGGCCATGCTGCATCGGCTCGACCACGAAGCTGCGCATCGGCGTGATGCCCTTTTGCACCATCTTGCCTTCAGCCAGCTTGCGCGCGCCGCCCAGCCGCTTGTGCAGCTCGTCCCAGATGCGCGCATCGGGCCAAGCCTCAATCTCCTCGTCGTGATCGCATTGCAGATAGAGCCGCGACAACGACATCGAGCGCATGGTGTAAAGCGCAAAACCGCGGTCGGTGTAGGAGTAGATCAGTTCGTGATCGGGCGGGGCCGACTCCGACAAGATGCCGAGCCAGCCGAACGGATAATCGCGCTCGAACACGCTGAGCACGCCGTCGGGAAAGCTCGGCCGGCAGATGCCGTGGAAGCCGTCGCAGCCGGCAATGAAATCGCATTCGATCTCCTGCGCCTTGCCGCCTTGCGTGAAGCGGATCTTCGGCCGCTGCGAGGTCAACTCATGAACGCTGACGCCATCGACTTCGAACAGCAGCGGTCCGCCGTCGGCGCGCCGGCGCTCCACCAGATCCTTCACCACTTCCTGCTGGCCGTAGATGGTGACGCGTTTCCCCACCAGCGCCTTGAAATCGATGCGGTGCAGCTCGCCATTGATGCCGATATTGATGCCCCAATGCAGGATGCCTTCGCGCTGCATCCGTTCGCCGACGCCCACCTCGCTCAGCAGATCGGCGGTCCAATGCTCGATCAGCCCGGCGCGGATGCGGTTCTCGATGTAATCGCGGCTGCGATTCTCGATGATGATCGACTCGATGCCGGCGAGGTGCAGCAGCCGCGCCAGCATCAGCCCGGCCGGCCCTGCTCCGATAATGCCGACCTGCGTGCGCATGCGTTGCTTTCCCGGCGGGCGAATGACGACCCTATAGAAGCAACGCCGGGGCAGCGCAAATGGACGTTTGCCGGAAAGACTTGGATATTTCTCAGCTCAGATCGGGATGCCGTAACGCGGCACGCGCGCTTTGTATTGCCGGTATGCGTCGCCGAACTTGGCTTCGAGATAGCGCTCCTCGCGCTTGACCACGCCGAAATGGATCACCGGCACGAAGATAATTGTCATCACCAGCATCCAGTCGGACGCCAGAAGAATGGATAGCCCGGTGAGAAACAGGGTCGCGCCGACATACATCGGATTGCGCAGCCAGCCGAAGATGCCGTCGGTCACCAGGGCGAGCGACGGCTTCCACGGCTCCACATGCGTGCCGGCCGAACGGAAGCCGCGCATGGCGGGAATGGCCAGCGCAGCCCCCGCGCCAATAAGGACGACGCTAATGACGATGCGCTCCGGCCACGACAGCAGCACCGTCAGCAGATAGGCCGGCAGCAGCCAATCGAGCGCGAGGCCAAGCACGACCGCCGCCAACGCAATGAGCGGCGGCGGCGCGATGACTCCGGCACTATTGCGGGCTTCGGTCATAGTCATGGCTCCGTTACAACACGCAACCGGCCTGCTGGTTCAAGCGCCCAGCCATTCGGCGAGCGCGGCATTCACCGCATCGGGTTGCTCAAGGGTGGACAGATGGCCGCAATCGGGAACGATCGTCAGCTTCGCGCTCGGGATGCCTGCGGCGATTTCCTTGTTGAGTTCCGGCGGCGTCGCGATGTCGGCGTCGCCGACCAGCACGAGAGTCGGGCAGCGGATCGACGCCAGCAAGGGCCGCGAATCCGGCCGCGACATGATCGCCAGGAGCTGGCGCACGAAAGCCTCCGGCCCGGTTTCCATCACCATCTGACGCACGATCATCGTGAGGCGCTCGTCGCGCTGATGCTTCGCATTCAGATAGCGCGGGATCGACAGATCCGGAATCTCTCCATAGCGACCCGACTGCGCCATGGCGATCTGCGCGTTGCGCCCTGCGGTTTGCTCCGGCGTATCGGGGCGCGCCGAAGTATCGAGCAATGCCAGTTTGGCAATCCGCTCGGGCGCCAGCCGAAGCATGGCGAAGGCGATGTAGCCGCCCATCGACAGACCGGCGAGCGCGAAACGCGGTGGCGTATCCTTGAGAATGCGCGCGGCAATCGCGGCCATGTCGGCGTCGCGCCGGTGATCGGCGACCGCCACCTGCCCGAACGGCCAAAGCGCGGCGATCTGCGGGCCATAAAGACGCGCCGTGCAGGTCAGCCCGGGCACCAGAACGAGCGGTAAAGATTGCACCATTGTGACGCTCCAATAAGCAAAAGATTAAGCCTTATAGCGACTTATTGCACGGCCTTAGCATTGACTTTCGGCCCTGCGCGCCTATGTTCCCGTCAAACGGCTTCGAACAAAGATTCGACCGTCCATTCCCGCGCATCGAGACCCGTTTTTCAATTCCGGCGCGGGCGCCGGGCGGTCCCAACTAAAGGTTATTAGAGGTTACATGTCTTTTTCACATCTTGGCTTATCCGCCAAAGTTCTCGCCGCCATTGAATCGGCCGGCTACAAGACCCCCACTCCCATCCAAGATCAAGCCATCCCGCACGTTCTCGCCCGCCGCGACGTGCTCGGCATCGCCCAAACCGGCACCGGCAAGACCGCCGCTTTCGTGTTGCCGATGCTCACCATGCTCGAGCAAGGCCGCGCACGCGCGCGCATGCCGCGCACGCTCATCCTTGAGCCGACGCGCGAATTGGCCGCGCAGGTCGTCGAGCATTTCGAGAAGTACGGCAAGAACCACAAGCTCAACGTCGCGCTCATCATCGGCGGCGTGTCGTTCGGCGATCAGGACGCCAAGCTCACCCGCGGCGTTGACGTGCTGATCGCCACGCCCGGCCGCCTGCTCGATCATTCCGAACGCGGCCGCTTGCTGCTCTCCGGCGTCGAATTGCTGGTCATCGACGAAGCCGACCGCATGCTCGACATGGGCTTCATCCCCGATATCGAGCGCATCGGCAAGTTGGTGCCGTTCACGCGCCAGACCTTGTTCTTCACCGCGACCATGCCGCCGGAAATCCAGCGCATCGCCGACAATTTCCTGCACAATCCGGTGCGCGTGGAAGTGTCCAAGCCGGCCACCGCCGCCACCACAATCAACCAGTTGCTGGTCGCCACCGGGCGCGATCCGGCCGACAAGCGCGAAACGTTGCGCCGGCTGATCCGCTCCGCCGACGGCTTCAAGAATGCCATCGTGTTCTGCAACCGCAAGCGCGAGGTCGCGCAACTGCACCGCTCGCTAATGCAACACAAGTTCAACGCCGCGGCGCTGCACGGCGACCTCGACCAGTCGGCGCGCACCGCTGCGCTGGAGTCCTTCCGCAACGGCGAGGTCACGCTGCTGGTCGCCTCCGACGTCGCTGCGCGCGGCCTCGATATCCCGGCGGTCAGCCACATCTTCAATTTCGACGTGCCGCATCACCCCGACGATTACGTCCACCGCATCGGCCGCACCGGCCGCGCCGGCTTGAGCGGCACCGCCATCACCATCGTGGCGCCGATCGACGGCAAGGCGGTTT
>DATISB010000038.1:0-2644 GCA_035469145.1 Pseudolabrys sp. | reverse complement strand
TCTGGTGGCCAACTTCCATCAGCCGCGCGGCGACGTTGCCGCCCATGGCTCCGAGACCCGCTACTCCGATATGCATGACTTCACCCTTTCTGCTTTTGCCGGGACGATAGGCGATCACGGCGCGGCTTGAAAGCCGGCCCTGCGGCATTTGCCCCCTCGACAGCCCAGCCCCTGACCCACTAAGAGGGAACCCGTAATGCGTCGGCACATTGCAACGTTTCGTTTTTCAGCGGGAGAATTTTGAATGGTCGCGGCCAAAAAGGCGAACAAGAAAAGCAAAGGCACCGTCGGCATTATCGGCCTCGGCATCATGGGCGGGGCCTTCGCAAAAAACCTCGCCCGCGCCGGCTGGCGCGTGGTCGGTTACGACATCAGCGCGGCGCGCCGCCGGCAAGCCGCGCGCGCCGGCGTCGAGATCGCCCGCGATGCCGCCGGCGTAGCTGCCGCGGCGCCGACCGTGCTTACCAGCTTACCCAAGCCGCATGCGCTCATGGACACGGTGCGCGCCATCGCCGCCGCCAAGCTGCCGCGCAAACTGCTAGTAGAAATGAGCACCTTCGCGATCTCGGATAAGGAAAAAGCCGCGCGCACGCTCGCCAAGGCCGGCCACGTCATGCTCGATACGCCGGTCAGCGGCACCGGCTCGCAGGCCATAAACTGCGACCTGATATTTTACGCCAGCGGCGATCCCCGCCTGATCAAGCGGCTGCGACCGATGTTCCGAGCTTTCGGCCGTGAGGTCTACGACGTCGGCGCCTTCGGCAATGGCAGCAAGATAAAATACGTCGCCAACCTGCTGGTCGCCATCAACAACGTGGCCACCGCCGAGGCCATAGTGCTGGGCATGAAAGCCGGACTGTCGCCCAAGCTGATCTACGATCTGATCACGCCGGGCGCCGGCAATTCGCGCGTGTTCGAATTGCGCGGCCCGATGATGGTGAAAGGCAAATACAAAGACGTCACCATGAAGATCGACGTGTGGGACAAGGACATGCGGGTGATCGGCGACTACGCCCGCAAGATCCGCGTGCCGACCCCGATGTTCGATGCCACCAAATCGGTCTATCTGAAGGCGATGAAGAGCGGCTACGGCGCGCAAGATACCGCCGCGGTCTGCGCTGTGCTGGAGAAGATGGCGAAGGTGAAGCGGCGCAAGCGCCAATCGCGATAGTCACGTTAGTCTCTCCACCGTCATGGCCGGGCTTGTCCCCGCCATCCACGTCTTGCAAGATTGCACGGAAGAAAAGACGTGGATGCCCGCGACAAGCGCGGGCATGACGAGAACTTAGCAGGAGGGCGTGATGGCGTCGTTGCAACAGCTCTCCGAGCTTCGCGATGGCATGCGGATCGACTGGAACGTAGCCATCACCATGGACGACGGCTTGGTCCTGCGCGCCGACGTCTACCGCCCGGCCAAGGACGGTCAATATCCGGTCCTGCTGACCTACGGTCCATACGCCAAGAACCTCGCCTTCCAGGACGGCTATCCGAGCGCCAGGCAGCGCATGGCGGAAAAACATCCCGACGCCACTACCGGTTCGTCCAACAAATACCAGAACTGGGAAGTGGTCGACCCGGAGAAATGGGTGCCGCACGACTATGCCTGCGTGCGCGTGGATTCGCGCGGCTGCGGCTGCTCGCCCGGCTTCATCGATCATTTCTCGCCGCGCGAAACCAAGGATTACTACGACTGCATCGAATGGGCGGGCGTGCAGCCTTGGTCGAACGGCAAAGTGGGATTAAACGGCATTTCCTATTACGGCATGAACCAGTGGCACGTCGCCTCGCTGCAGCCGTCGCATCTCGCCGCCATGTGCGTGTGGGAAGGCTCGGCCGACTGGTACCGCGACATGACGCATCACGGCGGCATTCTCTCCACGTTCTGGGAGAACTGGTACGACATGCAGGTGAAGACTGTGCAATACGGCGCCGGCGAGCGCGGCAAGCGCAGCCGCGTGCACGGCGAGTTGGTGTGCGGGCCGGAGACGCTGAGCGAAGAAGAGCTGGCCAAGAACCGCTCCGATTTCGGCGGGCAAATCCGGGCCCATCCGATGGACGACAAATATCACCGCGATCGCTCGCCAGTCTGGGATAAGGTGACCGCGCCGCTGTTCACCGCCGCCAATTGGGGCGGCCAGGGCCTGCATCCGCGCGGCAATTTCGAAGGTTTCGTGCGCGCCGCCTCCAAGCAGAAATGGCTGGAGGCGCACGGCATCGAGCACTGGACGCATTTCTATACCGACTACGGCCGCGAGCAGCAGCTGCGTTTCTTCGACTATTTCCTGCACGGCAAGGACACCAGTTGGTCGAAGCAGCCGAAGGTGCTGCTGCAAATCCGCTACCCAGGCGAGAAATTCGTCGCGCGCGCCGAAAACGAATGGCCGATCGCGCGCACACAATGGACCAAGTTCTATCTCGATCCCAAGACCATGGCGCTAACGCCCAAAAAGCCGTCCGGCAGCGCCAAGCTCGAATTCGTCGCCATGGGCGAAGGCCTCACCTTCCTCACCCCGGTGCTCGAGCAAGAAATCGAGATCACCGGCCCGTCGGCGCTCAAGCTGTTCGCCTCCTCGTCCACCAAGGACGCCGACTTATTCATCGTGCTGCGCGTGTTCACCGGCGACTTGAAGGAGGTAGTGTTCCA
>DATISB010000037.1:0-32082 GCA_035469145.1 Pseudolabrys sp. | reverse complement strand
CAGGATAACAAACGAATTCCCAGCAAGCGTGGATAATCGCATGAACCCCTCCGAAGGAATCGGGAACGGAACGCAGCGATGCTCACAACGAGTCGTGGCCGGCGCAGGGAGGCGTCACGGCTGAATTCGGGCAAGCGTGTGGCGAATTAGGAGCGACCGATCGTTCGGCTAATGCGCGAGTATGTCAGGATGCGCCTGCCAACGATGCTGCCATGGCGGCGTCGAAGGTTTTGGAATCCACCTTGAGATAGGCGAGCTTTTCCTCCGCGATCACGATGGCCTCGGCCACGCCCGGCACCTGACGCAGTCTGGCGGCGAGGCTCTCGGCATCGGTTGTCTGGCCGTCTGCAATGGGGAGCAGCCGGGTCGTCAGATAGCTTGGTTGCACCATGGTGGCCGCCGCGAGCAGCCAGAGCAGCGCCAGCACAGCCGTCAGTGCAAAAACCCCGGCGCTGCCGCCGGTTTGGTTGGCCCAGCCGCCGATCACGCCGCCGACGAAGATGCCGAGGAACTGCAAGCTCGAATAGATGCCGGTGGCCGTGCCCTTGGCGTCGGGCGGCGCTGTCTTGGTGATGAGCGATGGCAGGCTCGCTTCCATCACGTTGAAACCCGAGAAGAAGAGCGTGAGCGCGGCCAGCAAGACATACAAATTGCCCGCGCCGAAGTAGAGCAATACCTGGCTGACGAAGAGCGTGGCGACCGCGCACACGAATACGCCCTTCATGCGGCGATACTTCTCGGCCACGACGATCGCCGGCACCATCACGGCAATCGAAACCAGAAGCACCGGCAGATAGACCAGCCAATCTTTATGGACCGCTACGTCGAGCGTGCCGCGCAACAGGCCGGGCACGACCAGGAAGCTCGCCGTCAGCATCGCATGCAATGCGAAGATGCCGATGTCGAGTCGCAACAGCTCTTTGTTGCGCAACACCGAACCGATCAATCCCGGAACGGTTTCGGCGTCGCGATGAACTCGGATCTGGCGCGGGCTCGGCACGACGAATTCAGTAATCGCGATGCCGACCAAAGCAAGCCCGACCATCAGCCAGAAGATGCCTTGAACGCCGATGAAATTCGCGATGATCGGGCCGGCCACAAGCGCGACCATGAAAGAGGTGCCGATGGTGATGCCGACCATGGCCATCGCCTTGGTGCGGTTCTCCTCGCTCGTCAGATCGGCCACCAGCGCCAGGATCACCGAGCCGACGGCGCCGGCGCCTTGCAATACGCGGCCGAAGATGACGCCGCCGATCGAGGTGGAGAGCGCCGCCACCGCGCTACCGATCCCGAAAATGATCAGCCCGATGACGATCATGCGCTTGCGTCCGAACCGGTCGGATAACAGACCAAAGGGAATCTGCAGCAGCCCCTGACTCAGTCCGTAAATGCCCAGCGCCTCTCCGACCAGATAGGGAGTCGAACCCGAAAGCTGCTCGGCATAGGCGGCAAATACCGGATAGATCATGAACAGGCCGAGAAGCCTGACCGAGAAGACGGCCGCGAGCGAGCTGGCAGCCCGGAATTCCTGTTGATCCATCGTCTCTATTCCCAACACATGAACGAGGCTGGAAGCTCTTCGCCAAGCTTAAGGCGCGATTGCGAAAGGCCGCCGAGCGTTAAGTCGACGGCCCGCCTTCACAGTGCGTGCACCATGCCCCGCGGCCTTGATCCGGGTCAAATGCGGCGGCTTGCCGCCTGCGTCCGGCTGCTGTATAGACCCGCCAAATTCAGCCCCTTTCGGCGCTCGTGCGCCTTCGGAACCAAAGCGATGAAGCAAGATATCCATCCCGGCTACCACACCATCAAGATTGTGATGACCGACGGCAGCGAATTCACCACCCGCTCCACCTGGGGCAAGGAGGGCGATGTCATGCATCTCGACATCGACCCGAAGTCGCACCCGGCCTGGACCGGCGGCCAGCAGCACCTGGTCGACCGCGGCGGCCGGCTGTCGCGCTTCCAGAAGAAGTTCTCAGGCTTCCTGAAGGCCGACGACAAGAAGGCCGACAAAAAATAAAGCGACGCTTTAACCCGCAACGAAAACCCCCGCATCATGCGGGGGTTTTTGTTTTATCTTATTCCGTCATCCTGAGGTGCGAGCGCAGTGAGCCTCGAAGGATGACTGGCCCGGGCCGTCGCCCTTCGCGGGCGGCGCTTCGCGCGGCCACCTCAGGGTGACGGATTTACACGCTTTCCACCCCAAAAGCCGCCTTCAGCAGGCCGAGCTGGCGCTCGACCGGATTGACCATCGCGGCCCGGTCGGGAGCGTCGTGATTGTGGATGGTGGCGTCGAGCCGGCGCACCTTGCCTTGCAGCTTGTGCGAACGTTCGATCAGTTCGCGCAGGGCGGCGGGCAGCAATTCCAGATTATGCGGTTCGTGGAAGTTGGTGGCGGAGAGCTTTACCTTGGCCTTTTCCTTGTTGGCCTGGGCGAGCGACATCTCGCCTTCCTTCACCGCGCGATGCAGCAGCAGCCAGGAGGCAAGCTGCATCAGCCGCGTGGTTAGCCGCATGCTTTCGGTGGCATAAACGAGCGCGGCGGCGCGCTCGAGTTTCTTGGATTCCTGCCGGCCGGGACCGTCGAGATAGGTCGCGGTCTCCTCCACCAGCGCCATGCCGTCACGGAACAGATCGGCAAAGACTTGCGAATTGGCGAGCCGTGCACCGAACGATACCGGCTGCAATTCGTTCACTGACTTTTCAGCCATAACGCTAGGCCTCACCCTGCTCCGGGACAGTTACGCGCCCCGTGCAAGGATCAGCATCGCTCCCGCCGGGCCGGAATGTCCAGACCGCGATGCGCAAACTTTGCGACATGGTTGCCGGGCAAGCTTAAGCGCGCGGCCACAGCCGCAACTGTCCCGGAATGGGACAAAAAAAAGCCGCCGTTGCCGGCGGCTCGAAGTTGATAACAGGGAGGCGTCAAACAGAGTGGACAGGAGCCACTCAATGTCCACAAAGGTGGACGATCAGAGTAATGATCCAGAAGGCTTAACGACACGTTAAGAACTTCCGTCCAATGCCGGATTTTTGTGCCGGCCCGGAACGGGAACGGTGCAAGTTTACCGCTTGAAAAACTGATCGGCGGCCGAGCGCGATGCGCGCTTGCCCGCCATGTCCGCCTCCAACCGAGAAATCTCGTCGTGCATCAGTTGCACGCGTGCGGCCAGTTCCTCCACCGAGAGCAGGCTCAAGTCCTGCCCGATCTCGTGGGTGATCTTTTTCTTCGGTTTGTCGTCTTCGTCGATCGCCGCCATGCGCGCCTCCAAGCAGAACTTAGCCGCGGCCGGCTGGGTTGTCACATCGGCAAGGCCCGCCTAAACAGGCGCCCTGCCCTCAAAGAACCGAGGAAAAAATGGCTGAACTTCCTACTCGCATGACCGTCATCGGCATCAAGACCCCCGGCGGGTCGGAGATGCTGGTGCCCGAGCAACGCGCGGTTCCCACCCCCGGCGACGGCGAAATCCTGGTAAAGGTGGCGGCCGCCGGCGTCAACCGGCCGGACGTGATGCAGCGCCAGGGCCTCTATCCGCCGCCGCCGGGGGCGCCGGATATTCCGGGCCTCGAAATCGCCGGCGAGGTCGTGGCGCTCGGGCCGAATGTCAAGCGCTGGAAAACCGGCGATCGCGTGATGGCGCTGGTGGTCGGCGGCGGCTATGCCGAATATTGCCTCGCGCACGGTAGCCACGCATTGCCGATCGGCGTTTTGTCGATGGTCGAGGGCGCCGCGATTCCGGAAACCTTCTTCACCGTCTGGCACAACATGGTGGAGCGCGGCGGCCTCAAAAGCGGCGAGACCTTCCTGGTGCATGGCGGCTCGTCCGGCATCGGCACCACGGCGATTCAACTCGCCAAGGCGCTCGGCGCGCGCGTCATCACCACCGCGGGCTCTGAGGAAAAATGCGCGGCCTGTCGTAAGCTCGGGGCTGATGTGGCCATTAACTATAAAACCGATGACTTCGTCACAGCCACCAAGGCGGCCACCGGCGACAAGGGCGTCGACGTTATACTGGACATGGTCGGCGGCGATTACATTGCGCGCAATTACGAAGCGGCCGCGGTGGAGGGCCGCATCGTTCAGATCGCATTCCAAGGTTCGCCGAAGGCGACGGTGGATTTCCGCCGCATCATGCTCAAGCGGTTGCATCACACGGGCTCGACGCTGCGCTCGCGCTCGGTCGCCGACAAAGGCGCGATTTGTGCCGCGATCGAAGACAACGCGCTGCCGATGATCGCCAAGGGCAAGGTCAAACCAGTGATCTACAAGACCTTCCCGCTCAAATTGGCTGCCGCCGCCCATGCGCTGATGGAAAGTAGCGCGCATATCGGCAAGATCGTGCTAACCCTTTGAAAGCGCGGTCGATCTCTTGCCCGCCGGGAGCGGAGCCGCTACTCCTGGCAGCCGCGCAAGGAGCGCCAGGGCCGCGAAATCGGCGCAATGTCGAAGCAAAAACGGGCAGAGTGAATTTGCTTGCAGTCTTTCACCGTTGGCGAGGCCGGATCAACCGCATGACTGGCACTGCCGCGGCCAGGGGTTCTCGATTAATTTCGCTCCGCTGCGCGATGGCCGCTGTGCTCGCGCTCGCCGCCTCGCTGTGGGCTGCACCCGCCGCGCGCGCCGTCGAAGCGGTGAATGTACGGCTCGATGCCGCCGCCATCGATCTCACGACCGCCACCGAACTGCAAAAGACCGAAAGCGACCGCACCCAGGTCTCCACCGCACCCGGCCCGGACGGTATCGTACGACGCATCGAGGTGCGCGCGCGCGAAGCGAGCACCAACTGGGCGGTGTTCGCGCTTACCAACAATTCCGACGAGCAGATCGACCGGCTGATCGTCGTGCCGCATTACCGCATGGTCGGCTCCGGCCTGTTCTGGCCCGACCTCGGGCTCTCGCGCATCGTCTCCATTACGCCGAGCTCGGGTGACCGTCCGGTGCGGCAGGAGAACACCACTGCCGATATTTTCCGCGTCACGCTCGATCCCGGCACCGTCATCACCTTCGTCGCCGAATTGCGCACCGACAAGCTACCGCAAATCTATCTGTGGGAGCCGGATTTCTACAAAGACAAGGTCAACTCCTTTACGCTGTACTACGGCATCGTCATCGGTATCGCCGGCTTGCTAGCGCTTTTCCTCACCATCCTGTTCGTGGTCAAGGGTTCGGTGATGTTTCCGGCCGCCGCGGCGCTCGGCTGGGCGGTGCTGATCTATATCGGCATTGACTTCGGATTCTGGGGCAAGGTGTTCGACATGTCGGCCGGCGCCGAGCGCGTCTGGCGCGCCTGCGGCGAAGCGATCCTGTCGGCGACGCTGCTGGTGTTCCTGTTTGCCTATCTCAATTTGTCGCGTTGGCACGTGCGCTACGCCCACATCACCATCGCCTGGCTGGCCGCGCTGGCAGCCCTGATCGCGGTGGCGGTGTTCAATCCCGCCGTCGCCTCCGGCATCGCGCGCATGTCGCTCGCCGGCATCGCGGTGTTCGGACTGGCGCTGGTGATCTATCTCTCCACCCACGGTTACGACCGCGCGGTGCTGCTGATCCCGACCTGGCTGCTGCTGGTGGTGTGGACCGGAGCCGTCGGACTTGCCGTCACCAGCGTCGTCACCAACGACATCATCGGCCCGGCGCTGCTCGGCGGCCTGGTGCTGATTGTGATGCTGATCGGATTCACGGTGATGCAGCACGCCTTCGCCGGCGGCATCACCCACGGCATCGTTTCAGACGTCGAGCGCCGCGCGTTGGCGCTCACCGGCGCCGGCGATCTGATCTGGGACTGGGACGTCTCCGCCGACAAGGTCTACACCAGCCCGGAAACCGAACAGTTACTCGGCCTGAAGCGCGGCACGCTGGAAGGATCGGCGGCGGACTGGCTCGAGGTGCTGCATCCGCTCGACCGCGACCGCTTCCGCGCCTCGCTCGACAGCGCGGTGGAGCAGCGGCGCGGACGCCTGAGCCAGAACTTCCGGCTACGCGCGGCCGACGACCATTACCTCACGTTTTCGCTGAAAGCGCGCCCCGTGGTCGGCTCCGACGGCGAAGTGGTGCGCCTGGTCGGCACGCTCACCGACGTGACCGATTTCAAGAAGGCCGAGGAGCGGCTGCTGTACGACGCGGTGCATGACAATCTCACCGGCCTGCCCAACCGCGAACTGTTCATCGACCGCATGGAGGCGGCCTTCGGCTTCGCCCACTCCGATGCCCAATTCCGGCCGTCAGTACTGGTGATCGATCTCGACCGTTTCAAGCAGGTTAACGATTCAGTCGGAATCGCGATCGGCGATTCCGTCCTGCTCACCATCGCGCGCCGGCTCGCCCGCCTGCTCAAGCCGCAAGACACGCTGGCGCGGCTATCCGGCGACCAGTACGCCTTGATCCTGCTGTCGGAACGCGAACCCGCGCGCATCGTGGCCTTCGCGGAGACCATGCGCCGCACTTTGCGCGCGCCGATCGGCTTCAACGACCGCGAAATCTTCATCACCGCCTCGATCGGGCTGACACTTGCCGAAAACGGGTCGCGCACCACCGAGGAGGTGCTCAAGGACGCCGAACTCGCCATGTATCACGCCAAGCGGATCGGCGGCGATCGCATCGAAATCTTCAAGCCGGCCATGCGCTCGCGCAAGACCGACCGGCTGACCATGGAATCGGAACTGCGCCGCGCCATCGAGCGCGAGGAGATCAAGGTGCATTACCAGCCGATCGTGCGGCTGGAGGATCGCGCCATTGCCGGCTTCGAAGCGCTGGCACGCTGGGATCATCCCAAGCTCGGCCGCCTGTCGCCGGCCGAGTTCATCACCACCGCCGAGGAAATCGGCCTAATCGCCGACCTCGGCCTGTTCGTGCTTGAACGCACCGCGCGCCAGCTCGTGATCTGGCAGGCCGCCAGCCGCGCGCGCGAGCCGATCTTCGCCAGCGTCAATGTGTCGTCACGGCAATTGCTGCGCCACGACCTGATCCAGGACCTGCGCAACGTGCTGTCGCGCTCGGCACTGGCGCGCGGCACTTTCAAGCTGGAAATCACCGAATCGCTGGTGATGGAAAATCCCGAGCACGCCGCGCAGATGCTTACGCGCATCAAGGAGCTCGGCGTAGGGCTATCGCTCGACGATTTTGGCACCGGGCATTCCTCACTCGCCTATCTACAGCGCTTCCCGTTCGACACCATCAAGATCGACCAGTCGTTCGTGCGCACCACCGCGCGAGGTACGCGGCCGGTGATCTTGCGCTCGATCATCGCGCTTGCGCACGATCTCGGCATGGAAGTGGTGGCGGAAGGCGCGGAGACTGATTCCGATGCGGTCGAGCTCTACCAGATGGGTTGCGAATACGCGCAGGGTTTCGCCTTCGGCGAGCCGATGAGCGCGCAGGCGGCGGGCGGACTGCTCAGCAGCGAACGGCTGGAAGTTGCGCGCTAGATTATTAACAAAATGTCATGCCCCGCGAAGACGGGATATCAAGTAATCACCGATTTCAAATTTCTCGAAAGGATTGCGCTTACTGGATCATCCGCTTTCGCGGAGGATGACAGAATTTGAGTTTCAGGCGTGCCCAGATTCGCTCGACAGCTGGCCCAGATCGATGCCGATCTTGCGCAGCGCCTTGTCGTATTTGCCGTCGGTATCAGTGCCGAAGATCAATTCCGGATCGGCGGCGCAATGCAGCCAGCCGTTCGCCTGGATTTCGTTTTCCAATTGCCCGGGCGCCCAGCCGGCATAGCCGAGCGCGAGGATGGCGCTCTCCGGCCCATTGCCGCGCGCGATCGCCTTAAGGATGTCGAGCGTGGCGGTGAGGCAGATGCCTTCGTCGATCGGCAGTGTCGAATTCTCGATGAAGAAATCGGCCGAGTGCAGCACGAAGCCGCGCCCGGTTTCCACCGGACCGCCCTTGAGCACCTTGACGTCTTCCGCCCGCACCGGCAATTCGATGCGCTCAGCCGCCGGGATCACCTCGAGCTGCACCAACAGATCGGGGAATTTGATGTTGCCGGCCGGCTGGTTGACCATGATGCCCATGGCGCCTTCGCTCGAATGCGCGCAAACATAGATCACCGCGCGGGTGAACCGCTCGTCATTCATCGCCGGCATCGCGATCAGCATCTGACCGTCGAGGTAACCGCGCGCGGGCGTCTTGCCAGCCGATTTGCGTGGAAGCTTCATGCTAAAAGGTTACCCAATCGGTCCGCCTTTGCAAACGATGCTAGCTGCGGAAAATTCAATCACCCACCGTCATATTGAACGGGTCAATTGTGGCAAAATCGCCGCCAAAATCGCGGGCTTACCCGCATCTTGTTCACCCCATGCTCACAATGAATTCAGTGGCGATATGCGTTTTAACCGACTAGATCGACGCCATGGAAAATTCTAGCAATCGAATCGGCGTGACCTTGGCCGCCTGCGGCATCGCCCTAATGCTCGGCGCCCCGGCACGCGCCGTCGACGCCTCGCCCTGGATCGAGAATAGCTACTCGGCCATTCGTCTGATCGCCGGCGCCAACCAAAGCGGCGCCGAGAGCCTGCGCGCCGGTATCGAGATCAAGATGCAGCCGGCTTGGCATACCTATTGGCGCTATCCCGGCGACTCCGGCGTGCCGCCGCGTTTCAGTTTTTCCGGCTCGGACAATGTCGCCACCGTGAAGGTGTTGTTTCCAGCGCCGCATGCCTTCACCGATGATGTCGGCACCACCATCGGCTACAAGGGCGACCTCATCTTGCCGCTGCACGTCTTCCCGCGGCAAAAGGACAAGCCGGTCACGCTCCGTGGCAAGATCGAGTATGCGGTATGCGACAAGCTGTGCGTGCCGGTCGAGGCGCATGTGGAATTGACGCTTGCCGGTGCGGGCGGAGCGGACAATCCCGCGCTGGTGGCGTCCGAAGCGCGCGTGCCGCAACCGGTTTCCGCCGCCGAGGCCGGATTAACCGCGCGCCGGGCCAAGGACGACGAGCGCAAGCCGCTGGTGTTTGTCGATCTCGCCGCGCCCACCGGCCAGCCGGTCGAACTGTTCGTCGAGGGACCGACGGCGGAATGGGCCTTGCCCATCCCCAAACCCGCGCAAGGCGCGCCGCCTGACGGCCAACATTTCAGTTTTGAGCTCGATGGGCTGCCGCCCGGCGTCGATCCCAAGGCTCCTTTCGAGCTCACATTCACGATTGTTCGAGGCGGCAGCGCGACTGAGGTCAAGACACATCTCGACTAAGCGGGCGCAAGCGCGCTAATTTGCGCTAGGCGCATAATCCTGAAAAGTGGGAACCGGTTTACGGATAAGATCATACGCGAATGAATAAACTCTACGGAACGCAATTCAGTCCAACGCAAGAGGAAACCCATGGCTATCAAGGTCGGCGACCGTCTGCCAAACGCAACGTTCCGCGTGATGACCGCGGATGGGCCCAACAAGCCGAAGACCACTGACGACATCTTCAAGGGCAAAAAGGTCGCGCTATTCGCGGTGCCCGGAGCCTTCACGCCCACTTGCAATAACCTGCACATCCCGAGCTTCCTCAACAACGTCGCTGCTTTCAAGGCGAAGGGCGTCGACACAATCGCGGTGACCGGCGTCAACGATGCGTTCGTGATGGAAGCTTGGAAGAAGGCGACCGGCGCCACCGGCAAGATCGATTTCCTCGCCGACGGCAACGGCGAATTCGCCAAGGCCATCGATATGGCCTTTGACGGCTCCGGCAACGGCCTCGGCACCCGTTCGAAGCGCTATTCAATGCTGGTGGACGACGGCGTTGTGAAAAAGCTCAATATCGAAGACGCGCCCGGCAAGTGCGACATCTCCGGCGGCGACGCGCTGCTCAAGCAGCTTTAGTTTTCACTTCGACTTCATCGCGCCGACCGCGCCGGCGCGGGCGGCGACCAGGCCGTCACGAGCGAGCTCGTCGGCGCGCTCGTTCATGGCGTGGCCGGCGTGACCCTTCACCCAGTGCCAGTGCACGTCGTGATGGCTGAGCGCGGCGTCTAAGCGTTTCCAGAGATCGACATTCTTGACCGGCTTCTTGTCGGCGGTGCGCCAGCCGTTTTTCTTCCAGCCGTTGATCCAGCCGGTGATGCCGCCGCGCATATATTCGCTGTCAGTATAGAGATCGACCGAGCAAGGACGTTTTAGAGTTTCCAGCGCGGAGATCGCCGCCATCAATTCCATGCGGTTGTTGGTGGTATGCGGCTCGCCGCCGTTCAATTCCTTTTCGTGGTCGCCGAAAGTGAGAATCGCGCCCCAGCCGCCTGGCCCCGGATTGCCCGAGCAGGCGCCGTCGGTATGGATGGTGACGCGCTGCTCAGTCACGGTTCAATACCATAATCGCTTACACTCTTCACCGACTGGTGGAAGCGCAGTTTGCGGAAATATTCCAGCGGGTCCTTCGGCTTGACCAGCGCGCCGTCCGGCACCGCCAACCAATCCACCAGCCTTGTCAGCAGGAAGCGCATCGCCGCGCCGCGCGCCAGCATGGGCAGCGCAGCGCGTTCCGCCGCCGAAAGCGCGCGCACAGTCGCGTAAGATCTGAGCAGCGCGCGTCCCTTGGTGACATTATAGGAATGATCCGGCTCGAAGCACCAGGCGTTGAGACAGACCGCGACGTCATAGGCGAGCGTGTCGGTGCAGGCGAAATAGAAATCGATCAGCCCGGACAGTCTGTCGCCGAGGAAGAACACGTTGTCGGGGAACAGATCGGCGTGGATCACGCCGTCGGGCAGATCGCGCGGCCAGGACTTGTCGAGCGCGTCGAGTTCCTTGGCGATCTCCGCGCACAGGCCGGACCGCACGCTGTCGCCGCGCTCCTTGGCCTGCTCGTAGAGCGCGCGCCAGCTCTCGACCGACAGCGCGTTCGCCCGCTTGTCCGGAAAATCCTTGCCGGCGAGATGCAGGCGCGCCAGCGCCTCGCCCACCGCCGCGCAATGACGGGGGTTCGGCCGGCGGATCCATAAGCCATCGAGAAACGTGACGATCGCCGCCGGCCGGCCGGCGAGTTTGCCGAGCACGCCGCCTCGACGGTTCTTCACCGGCTGCGGGCAGGTGATGCCGCGCGCCGCGAGATGTTCCATCAGGCCTAAGAAGAACGGCAAGTCGCTCGCAGCCACGCGCTTTTCGTACAGCGTGAGAATGAAATTGCCATCACTGGTGCGCAGCAAGAAATTGGAATTCTCCACGCCTTCGGCGATGCCCTTGTAGGAGCGCAATTCGCCGATCTGGTAACTGCTGAGAAAGTCGGTGAGATCGTCGGCGGTGACGTCGGTATAGACGGCCATGGAGGGCTCACTCCGCCGCCTGGCTCACGCGCAGCGGGCGGGGCAGCGGAAAGAACATGTCCTCCTCGGCGGCGACGACGGTCTCGAGGCTCACCGCGTAGCGCTGCGCAAAGGCGCCGATGATCTCCTCGACCAGCACCTCCGGCGCCGAGGCGCCGGAGGTGATGCCGAGCCGTCCGATGGCGCCGAAATCGTTCCAGTCGATATCGGTGGCACGCTGCACCAGCGCTGCGCACGGACAGCCGGCGCGCTTGGCCACTTCCTTGAGCCGCTGTGAATTTGACGAGTTCGGCGCGCCCACCACGATCATGGCATCGACCATGGGCGCCACGCATTTGACCGCTTCCTGCCGGTTGGTGGTGGCGTAGCAGATGTCGTCCTTGTGCGGCCCGGCCATGGTCGGAAAGCGCGCCTTGAGCACGTTGACGATCTCCTCGGTATCCTGCACCGACAAGGTCGTCTGCGTCACGTAAGCGAGATTGTTGGCGTCGCGCGGGATAAAATTCGCGGCGTCGGACACGCTCTCGATCACCGTCGCCGCGCCCGGCGGCAACTGGCCCAAGGTGCCGATCATCTCCGGATGGCCGGCATGCCCGATCAGCACGATCTCGCGGCCGCGGCGGTGATGGATCTCCGCCTCGCGATGCACCTTGGTCACCAGCGGGCAGGTGGCGTCTAGCACGAACAGATTGCGGCGCGCCGCCTCCGCGGGAACGTTGCGCGGCACGCCGTGGGCCGAGAAGATCACCGGGGCACTGGTATCGGGGATCTCATCGAGTTCCTCGACGAAAATGGCGCCCTTGGCGCGCAGGCTGTCGACCACGTAGCGGTTGTGCACGATCTCGTGACGGACATAGACCGGCGGCCCGTAAACGCTAAGCGCGCGTTCCACCGATTCGATGGCGCGCACCACCCCGGCGCAGAATCCGCGCGGCGAACAGAGCAGCACCTTGAGCGCGGGTTTTTCGGGCGTGTTCATCATGATGTCCTCGAAACCGCGCCGTTTTTTCGCGAGTTTCAAGCCCCGACATGGGGTGCGCCGCCCTGCTCTGTCAAGCCGGGATGGTTGCATGGACCCGACTCAGACCCTATATTCCGGCCACTTTCCGATCATCACCGATGATCTGGTGCTTCGCCCGGCGGGCGGGCGAAGCGTAGAGGAGATTTGCCATGGCCACACCAGCACCGTTGATGCCGAAGGCGACCGCCGTCTGGCTGTTGGACAACACTGCGCTGTCATTCGACCAGATCGCCGAATTCTGCAAGCTGCACCCGCTGGAGGTAAAGGCGATCGCCGACGGCGACTCCGCGCAGGGGATCAAGGGTCTCGACCCGATCCAGACCGGGCAACTCACGCGCGAGCAGATCACCGCGGCCGAAGCCAATCACGATCTCGTCCTCAAGCTGACCGACCAGAAGGTCTCGGTTCCCTCACCCGAGCGCGGGGGCAAGAAAGGCCCGCGCTACACGCCGGTGTCGCGCCGGCAGGACCGGCCGAACGCCATCCTGTGGCTGGTGCGCAATCATCCCGAGCTCAAGGACAGCGCCATCATGCGCCTCGTCGGCACCACCAAGTCGACGATTTCGGCGATCCGCGACCGCACCCATTGGAACGCCGCCGCGCTCGCGCCCATGGACCCGGTGACGCTCGGCCTCGCCACGCAGACCGACCTCGATTTCGAGGTCAATCGCGCTAACAAGGAAAAACCGGCGCCGGTTGATACCGGCGCGACGCTGCTGCCAGCGGCCGAGACCACCGCGCGCAAGGAGGCGGAAGTCGCCGCCGCCGCGGAAGCCGAGAACAAGCCGGGCGGCAGCGATCTCAACGTCAGCGCCGTGTTCGCCAAGCTCAAGCAGCTCGGCGGCAAGAACGGGGACAAGGAAGGCGAGTAACGGCATTATAACGAATTCCGAAAGGATCTCGTATGATGTCAGGACTTCCGCGCATCGTTACGCTGGCGATACTGACCACGTTCGCTGCGATGCCGGCGCTCTCGCAAACGGCGCCTTTGAAGCCAAACGGCCCCGGCGAGATCGCCGCCGCCGACAAGGTTGCAATGGAAAAGCGCGCCAACTGCGAGCGTGAGGCGCGCGCAAACAAATTGTCGTATCTGAAGCGTCGCCAATTCGTCAAAGGTTGCATCAGGCGCTGAAGCAAATCCGCGCAGACCGGCCTAAGTATTTTTGCTGAGCTTGCGCGATATTTGTATCAACATGTCCTTCATCGATGACGGGCATGATGGCGCGCGTTGACGACAGCAAGCGGAAGTAACGCATTGCGCAAAATTTCCTCGCATGAATCGTTATGGTGCGGAGGCTAGTCACACGTGGAGCGCACCTCATCCGGCCGCACGGATCGCCGCCCCCTTCCTGGCAACGCGCGGCCGGTTTTTTGGCGTTGCGCCGTTGATCAATACCCCCGTATGCCGTTGATCGCTGCAATGTAGCGCGCGATCGATTCTTTCAGCACAGACTTGGCGTCCTTGGCGATCACGCGGTCGAAATAGTGGCCGTAGAGCACATCGAACGAAAATGGCGCCATGGCCGCACCGATGTGCTCGACTTCTTTTTGCGAGAGCGGAATGAAATTCGGATAGCTGCGCATAAATGAAAGCCATTTGCGGTCGGTGGCGACGGTGAAGATATCGCCGGCGCAGACCACGCCACGCCCGTTAGCGCCGCCGGCCCAATGCAGCACGGTGCCGCCTTCAAAGTGACCGCCGCAGCGGATCAGTGTGATGCCGTCCCACAGTTTGAAGGTGTCGCCTTCCCACAGGTAAATTGCGGGATCCGGCCGCATGATCCATTGTCTGTCAGCGACGTTGAGATGAATGTGCGCGCCGAACGCGTGCGCCCACTCCACCATCGTGGTGTAGAAGTGCGGATGCGAGATGGCGATCGCTTGGATGCCGCCGAGGCCCTTGATCACGGTCACCGTCGCGGCATCGAGCGTGGCGACACAATCCCATAGCACATTGCCGCCGCTCGTGCGCACCAGCAGCGCGCGCTGGCCGATGGCGAAGTCCGCGCCGATGCCGAGCAGGCCCGGCTCGTATTCGCGCAAGGCATTCAGGTGGCTTTGCGACAGCGCCGCGAGCGTGGTCCAGCTCTGCCCGCGCGGCGGCACATATTGCCGTTCTTCCTCGCAGATTACGCAAAGCGCCGGCGGCATATCACTTTGCGCATATTGCATGCCGCAGGCGGTGCAGATGAAACAGGGCATGAGTGTTTCCTTTATCCGGTCATTCCGGGACGCGAGCAAAGCGAGCGGGCCCAAAATCCATAATCACAGACCGGGGTTATGGATTCCGGGCTCGCGCCTTCGGTGCGCCCCGGAATGACATCGCATGAGATTACCAAGCAGACACGCTTAAGCGCCCGTATTCTTTGCGGCGCCGGCTACGCCGTCTTCCCATCCCCGCCGCAGCGGGCCTTCATTAGTCCCCCGCCAAATAGCAAGGGGAATGGAGCACCGGGTGGCGCAAACATTGTCGTTTAGTGCCGGGTTCCTTTGCGGGAACGCGGGTGCCTCTCGGCGCTCCATGGCGACGTCGTGACAGCAGAACGCCTCTAGAAGCACTCCTCATTGGGCGCTTATAGGAATATATACATAGGATTTAAGACCTGTCAAGCGCAGGACGCGGCGGCGCTTTTTCATTGTTGCCCTTGCTTAGTCTTAGATGCGGCCGGTTGATCTGGGCGTATGTTTCCCCACGGATCGACAGACTTTTTCTGATCGGGTATTTTTTTGAGTGCCGATTTATATGAATCTTCAGTGGCTTTTCGCATTTCTTCTTCTTGCGGCGTCAATGGAGGCTTGTCGCCCGATAAATTGAGACCCGGCATCAGCGACTGGGCGTAAGCAATACCTGTTAATAGGGCGACAACAGCCGCCGCGTGGATAACTTTCCGCAATATTTTCTGGGCCATATGCACCATGCGACTAATATGCAGCAGTTCGCTCGAGGCTGCTAGGGCTGATTTTATGACTTAAATCCAAACTACCCACGATCCAAGCGCGAGGCATGGGTCAGTTTAAAATGGGGAAAATTTTTCTTCGCTAGGAAAGCGGCCTGGTCGGTAAGTTTTTAGACTTACCTCGGCGCTGGCCGGATCAAAAAGGCCAATTCACGATCAATGCAGCAACGCCAAAAACCCCCAATGTCATCGCGGTCATTACGTAAAGTTGTCCAACGATCCAGACGCGAAAGATACGCAATGGCTCGCCGCCTCTTGCTCGTCCGAAAAATAGCATGGCGATTCCAATCGCAATCAAAATAAGACCGCCCGTGAAATTCATGGCTTATTCTCCAATCTCTAGCAGGGTCACAATATCACAGAGATTCTTAGGCCGCATCACAAGCGCGATTGATTTGGGGTAGGGGAAATGCCGGTTGAAACGGGGGCTGAGATGCGAACGCTGGCTGTTGCGTTTGGTTGCCTGATCGCCTCGCTGATGCGCCCAGGAGCTCACCCTGACGCGGTCGGTAGAATCCGGGGTCGATACGCGCATCACGCAGGAGCGGGCATGGGATCGAAGCTGCAATGCGCTTCCCGTCACGGTGAGCATTACAAAATTTCCCGTGAACGGAACGGTTTCAGTTGCGCCGGGTGTAACGAGCACATTACCCGCGAACACACCCGCCTCAGGGAACACTGGCACGTGTGCGGGCAAGACAATCACCGGCAATGAGATCAGATACAAATCCAAGTCCGGCTTTCATGGCACGGATTCGGTCTCCTAAAACGTCGTGAGCGGCGGCCGGCCTGCACAATCGCGGGTGATTATCATCAACGTGAAATGAGGGGGTTGGCGATGGTGACCGGCATGGTCCCTCTAGAATAGGTGTGGCAGCTCGATGCCAAACGCGTTTCTGAAAACGGAAACGACGATCCCGTATGCCGCCAGGGCTGACTTTCTTTGAAAATGCCGGCGGTGGAGTGGGCTAGCACCCCACCCCATGCCCCTTCAGCGCGCTGCTGATCTCGTCCAAAATCACCGGATCGTCGATGGTGGCCGGCATGATCCACTGATCGCCGTCGGCGATCTTCTTGATGGTGCCGCGCAGGATCTTGCCTGAGCGCGTCTTCGGCAACCGCGCCACGGTAATCGCCAATTTGAACGCCGCCACCGGGCCGATCTTCTCGCGCACCAGCGCCACGATCTCCTTCTCGATCTCCGCCGGCGGGCGGTTGACGCCGGTTTTGAGCACAATGATGCCGCAGGGCACTTCGCCCTTGAGTTCGTCCTTGATGCCGAGCACGGCGCATTCCGCCACGTCAGGGTGGCCAGCCAGCACCTCCTCCATGCCGCCGGTGGAGAGCCGGTGGCCGGCGACGTTGATGATGTCGTCGGTGCGGCTCATCACGTAGATGTAGCCGTCCTCGTCCTTGTAGCCGGCGTCCGCCGTCTTGTAGTAGCCGGGGAATTCGGCGAGGTAGCTTTCCTTGAAGCGGTCGTCCTGCTGCCAGAGTGTCGGGAAATTTCCCGGCGGCAGCGGCAGCTTGACTACGATCGAGCCGATCTTGTTGACCGGCTGCACGTGGCAGGCCTCGTCGACGATGTCGATGGCGTATCCCGGCATCGGCACGCAGGCCGAGCCGTAGCGCACCGGCAGCGCGCCGAGGCCCACTGGATTGCCGGCGATGCACCAGCCGGTCTCGGTCTGCCACCAGTGATCGATCACCGGCACTTTCAGCACCTCCTCCGCCCACTGGATGGTGGGTGGGTCGGCGCGCTCGCCGGCCAGGAACAAAGTGCGAAATTTGGACCGGTCGTATTGCTTGAGTAGTTTGGCGTCGGGGTCTTCCTTGCGGATGGCGCGGAACGCGGTCGGCGCGGTGAACAGCGCCACCACGCCGTGGTCGGCGCACACGCGCCAGAACGCGCCGGCGTCGGGCGTGCCAACCGGCTTGCCCTCGTACAGGATCGAGGTGCAGCCGTGGAACAGAGGCGCATAGACGATATAGGAGTGGCCGACCACCCAGCCGACGTCGGAGCCCGACCACCACACTTCGCCCGGGGAAACGCCGTAGAGATTCTGCATCGACCATTTGAGCGCGACCATATGGCCGCCATTGTCGCGCACCACGCCTTTCGGGATGCCTGTCGTGCCCGAGGTGTAGAGGATATAGAGCGGATCGGTGGCGAGCACGGGCACACATTCGGATGTCTTGGCGTAATTGACCGCGTGCTCCCACACTTTCCGCCAGTCGTGATCGCGGCCTGGGGTGAGCAGCGCCTCGCATTGCGGGCGCTGCAGGATCAGGCAGGTGTCCGGCTTGTGCTTCGCCAGCTTGATCGCCTCGTCGAGCAGCGGCTTATACGGGATCACGCGCGCACCCTCGAGGCCGCAGCTCGCCGACAGGATGACTTTCGGCTTGGCGTCGTCGATGCGGGTGGCGAGCTCCTTAGCGGCGAAGCCGCCGAACACCACCGAATGCACGGCACCGATGCGCGCGCAGGCTAGCATGGCGAACACCGCTTCCGGCACCATCGGCATGTAGAGGATTACGCGGTCGCCTTTGGTAACGCCAAAGTCGCGTAGCATGGCGCCGAGCAATTGCACTTCCGACAGCAGGCGGCCGTAAGTGAAGGTCTGCTTGGTGTTAGTGACTGGGGAATCGTAGATCAGCGCCGGCTGGTCGTTGCGGCCGCCGAGCACATGGCGGTCGAGCGCGTTGTAGCAGGTGTTGCAGACGCCGCCGGTAAACCAGCGGCCGTAGATGCCGGCGGAGGGGTCGAATATCCTTATCGGCTTCTCGACCCAGTCGATCTCGGCCGCCGCCTCGGCCCAGAATAATTCCGGGCTGCGCTGCCAATGCGCGTAGACGTCGTGATAGCGGCTCGTGCGGGCGTCCATGGCGCGACCCCTCCCATTATTGTCTTTAGCCGCGATTGTGGAACGGCCGGCATGCGCAAACAAGGCTGGAGCGGCCCGCCGCGCCGGGTTTTGATCTCGCGCAATTCCCGCCATCCGACCTTCGGCTAGGTCGTCACGAGAGGCTCAGCGTGACGATCATCAGCGACCCCCTGTTCTATCTGCTGGCGATTCCCGGCGTGGTGGCGCTCGGCCTGTCCAAGGGCGGCTTTGCCGGCGCCGGACAGATGGCGACACCGATGCTGGCGCTGGTGATGCCGCCGCTGGAGGCCGCCGCCATACTGCTGCCGATCATGATGGCGCAGGATGCCGCCGCGCTGTGGGTCTACCGCAAGGACTGGAACGGGCGCATCCTGGCGACCACGCTTCCGGGCGCCCTCATCGGCGTCGGCGCCGCCTGGGCCCTGGCGGCGCATATTTCGGACGCCACGGTGCGCGTCTTGATCGGCGTCACCACCATCTGCTTCGTGCTCTACTATTGGATCGGCCCCAAGCGCGTTACCCGCGAGGTCCGCGAGCCGGCCGTGACGGGCGGCGTGCTCTCGGGCGCGATGTCCGGCTTCACCTCGACGCTCTGCCAGGCCGGCGGGCCGCCGTTTCAGATGTACGTGCTGTCGCAGAAGCTGACGAAGATGACGTTCGTCGGCACCACTGCATTTTTCTTCGCCACCGTAAACGGGCTCAAGGTGATCCCCTATTTCGCGCTCGGCCAGTTCTCCACCAAGGGCCTGGGCACCTCGCTGGTACTGATGCCGCTGGCGATGGCGACCAATATGCTCGGGTTCTGGGTGGTGCGTATCACCCCGCAGGAGCTGTTCTACAAAATCACCATGGCGCTGATGTTCGCGATTTCGATCGAGCTGGTCCGCTCGGGAATGACGGATATTCTGCGCGGCTGACAAGCGGGCGTCCCTTGGCTACCTTTGGGTTCCGGAGGAACCGACCCAATGGCGAAAACGCCCTACGACTGCGATCTCGACCGCAATCCGGCGAATTACCAGCCGCTGACGCCGCTCGGTTTCCTCGAGCGCGCGGCCGCCGTGTTCCCGACCCACACCGCCATCATCCATGGGCCGCTCAAGCGCTCTTACGCCGAATTCTACGCCCGCACGCGGCGGCTGGCGTCAGCGCTGGCGAAGCGCGGCATCAAGCGCGGCGACAGTGTGTCGGCGATGCTCGCCAACACGCCGGCCATGCTGGAATGTCACTACGGCGTGCCGATGACGCAAGGCGTGCTCAACACGCTCAACACGCGGCTCGATGCGCCGATCATCGCCTTCTCTCTCGACCATGCCGAGGCCAAGATGGTCATCATCGACCGCGAATTTTCCAAGGTAATGAAGGAGGCGCTGGCGCTCTGCAAAGCCAAGCCGCTGGTAATCGACTACGACGATCCGGAATATTCCGGCGCCGGCGAGCGCTTAAGCGGAATCGAATACGAGGAATTCTTGCGCGAAGGCGATCCCGATTACGTCTGGTCGATGCCGGACGACGAATGGGACGCCATCACGCTCAACTACACCTCCGGCACCACCGGCGATCCGAAAGGCGTGGTCTATCACCACCGCGGCGCGCATCTACTCGCCATGGGCAATGTCATCACCTGCGGCATGCGGCAGCATCCGATTTATCTGTGGACGCTGCCGATGTTCCACTGCAATGGCTGGTGCTTTCCCTGGACCGTGTCGATCGTCGCCGGCACCCATGTCTGCCTGCGCGCGGTGCGCGCCGGGGCTATGTTTGACGCGATCGCCACTCACAAGGTGACGCATCTGTGCGGCGCGCCGATCGTGATGGCTGTCTTGCTCAATGCAACGGAAGCCGAGAAGAAGCCGCTACCGCATGTGGTCAATTTCGCGACCGCCGCGGCGCCGCCGCCGGAGGCCGTGCTGGCCGCCATGAAGGCCGCCGGCTTCAACGTCACCCATGTCTATGGCCTCACCGAATGCTACGGACCGTCCGTGGTAAACGAGTGGCACGCCGCCTGGGATGCGCTCTCAGGCGCCGAGCAGGCGGCGAAGAAGGCGCGCCAGGGCGTGCGCTATCCGGTGCTGGAAGCGCTCGACGTGCGTGATCCCAACACGCTGGCGCCGGTGGCGCGCAACGGCGAGACGTTGGGCGAAGTGATGATGCGCGGCAATGTGGTGATGAAGGGCTATCTCAAGAACAAGGTATCGACCGAGAAGGCCTTCCTCGGCGGCTGGTTTCACACCGGTGATCTCGGTGTGATCTATCCGGACGGCTATGTCCAGCTCAAGGACCGCTCCAAGGACATCATTATTTCCGGCGGCGAGAACATTTCATCGATCGAGGTGGAGGATGCGCTTTACAAACATCCCGCGGTCGCCGCCGCCGCGGTGGTGGCCAAGCCCGATGACAAATGGGGCGAGACGCCGTGCGCCTTCGTGGAATTGAAGCCGGGCGCGCAGGCGAGCGCCGACGAGCTGCTGCAATGGTGCCGCAAGCATCTGGCTGGCTACAAATGCCCGCGCTATATGGTGCTTGCGGAGATTCCGAAGACCTCAACGGGGAAGATTCAGAAATTCAAGCTACGCGAGATGGCGAAGGCGGTGTGAGCGCCGAAAATGAGTGCACCTGCCGGTGCATAAATTGGTCATTAAATTATGCAATCGGAAAATTTTAGGGGCCCCGCGAAGGGCCCCTGATCGTCAAGGATGAAATAAGCTGGAACCGCCCGCCTTAGCGGTCGTCGTCCGGCCGGCTGTTTGGCTCGAACATCCGGTTGGGGTTGTAGCGCTGGTCGAAGGTGCCCTGCTGGCCGCCGAACCGGATGGTAGCATTGCCCTGCTGGATCGTCTGCGCGTTGCCGTAACCCGAGAATCGGGCGTCGGGATCGGTGTAGGGCGCCGAGCCGTTGCTGTTGCTATTGCTCTGGTCTTCGATGGTGAAGGCGTGCGCCGCGGGCGCGGCCAGCAAGGCCATCCCGAAGGCGGCGGCCAGGACGGTCAGGCGATGACGCGAGGGAGACGGCGGCAAATGCTTCATGACAGCCTCATGGATGGTCGAAGCGGCAGGGTAGCCAGAACAATATGGCCATAGGACGGCAAATGCAAATTACCCCCCGCCCTTGCGGGCGAGGGGAACAGTATCGTCTAGACGAGCGCTAGCGTTCGTTCGTCACTTGGCGGGGGCGGAACACATGAACGAGCCGATGTGTTTGTTCCATTTCGGGTCGAGCGTGGGATAGGAACCGGCGCTCAGCCGCATCATTTCGCCGGCGTAATCTTCGTCGGAATAAAAGCCCCAGGTTCCCGACTTGATTTGGACCGAATCGATCTCATTCTGCCAGCCATCCTCTCTGAGAGAAGACTGACTTTCATCGACTGGGGCGGACAAGCCCTTGAAGTTGGCCTCCGAGTAGTTCAGCAGCTCGCAGCCAGTGGCAGGCGCCGGCGGAACAGGCGCAGACACGGCTAGCTCGTTCGCCGGGCCGACGCCAGTGGTCTCCGCCCGGGCCGGCGGCGGAGCTTCCGCCATTGGCTCCTCCGGTTCTCCGTGACGGTGCAATTACGCTGCGCAGAATACGATACGCATTGATATTCGCTGCCACCGTCTTCGGTCGGCACCGCCATCCAGCGCAGCAGGGAACCGTCTTCGGCGTAACCGGTGCAAACAGGCTCCGGCGCCGAGAGATAGCCGTCGGCATAGAACGTTTCGTAGCCAACCATGAACGTACCGAGCGCGACGAGCGGGATCAGCGTCTCCCAACGATCGCGGACGAAGATCCTGCGGCGATCGCGGTTGATGCCGATGCGGCGTCCGTCGCCCTTGGCGAACTTGCCGGTCTTATCCCGAGACCCTTTTCGTCAAACAGGTCTTGCCAAGCTAGCCAGGGCCTTGCGTCAGGCCGGTTTTACCCGTCTTGGTGCCGAGGCGTCCGGTCGAACCGCCGGTGAGCGCGATGGTGCCGTCCGGCTCGACCGTTCCGGAGCCGGATTCCTGGCCGACCACCGTGGTCCAGTCCGCACCATAGAGCACGCGCGAATAACTCACCTTGCCATCCATGATCGCGATGCTGACCGGCTCGTTGGAGAGCGGCGTCTTAGTCCAGGATAACTTCGCGCAATTGAGCGTGCCGCGATAGGTGCCGTCAAACGATGCCGCCGACACCGACGGCTGCGGTCAATTGGAGAATAAACGCCGCGGCAATTGTCTTCAGATACGACATCCGCATATTGCCTACTCCACCTTGAGCCCGAGCTTGCGCACCAGACTGCCCCACTTGGTTTCTTCCTTGTCGATGTCGGCGGTGTATTCGGCCGGCGTCGAGGTCAGCGGATCGCCGCCCTCGAAGTGGATGCGCTTCTTCACGTCGTCGGTGTCAACCAGCTTGCGCAATTCAGCGCTGAGCTTGTCGACGATTTCCTTCGGCGTGCCGGCCGGCGCCAGCAATCCGTAATGCAGCACGGCCTCAAATCCCGGCAGGCCCGATTCATCGAAGGTCGGTACGTCCGGCAGCAGCGAGAAGCGCTTTTTGCTGGTCACCGCGATGGCGCGCAGCTTGCCGGCCTGGACATTGCCGAGCGCCGGCGGCAGCACGCTTAACGCCACCGGCACGTGGCCGCCGAGTAAATCGTTGATCACCGGCGCCGAGCCTTTGTACGGGATAACGGCGACATCGATACCGGCCACCGACTTGAAATGCTCGGCGGACATATAGCCGCCAGTGCCGATCGGCGCGGTGCCGAGATTGAGCTTGCCCGGCTCTTTCTTGGCGAGCGCGATGAATTCGGCGACCGACTTGGCCGGAAACGACGGATGGGCGAGCAGCGCCACCGGCATGGAGGCGACCAGCCCGATCGGCGCGAAATCCTTGCGCGGATCGTAGCCGGCATGGACGTAAAGGCTAGGATCGATCGACATGGTGCCGGTGTGGCCGAGCAGCAGCGTGTAGCCGTCGGGCGCCGCATGGGCGACCAGCCGCGTGCCGAGGGTGCCGCCGGCGCCCGGCTTGTTGTCCACGATCACCTGCTGCTGGAACGCGTCCGACAGTTTGGCGGCCACCACGCGCGCCATGGCGTCCACGCCGCCGCCCGGCGGATATGGCACCACCAGTGTGATGACCCGGTTGGGATAGTCGGCGGCGGGCGCAGCGCAGACGGTCGCCAGCACGCAGAGGAGCGCGGCAAACGCACGGATAGCGATTTTATTGGATGCGAACGGGCGCATGCTTCCCCCTTAGCTCAGGCCGTGAACCGGCCGCTTTTGACGGGGTATTATAGGACAATTCGAAACGTAAAAACGCCACCTCCCGGCTGCTCGCCGGGGGGTGGCGCCTTCAAATTCACATCAAGACGGACCGATCAGTGGACGCTGGCGTTGCCGTTGTGCCGCAACCGCTCGATCTCGTCTTTCACCTGCAATTTTTTACGTTTGAGTTCCACGACTCTCAGATCATCGACCGCGGGATGGGTCAGGCAGTCGTTGATTTCTTGTTCGAGTGCCTGATGCTTTTTTTCGAGTTCCGCAAGGTGCGATTGCATCGACATTCAATATGTCTCCTCAATCAGTGGCTCTCTTCAGAGATAAGTGTAGCTCAGACTCATCTCAAGCGCGACGATACACCCGGCTTTGGGCCGCGACAAATAGCCCCAAAGTCTTTGATCGAGCTGTATTTTCTCGAAGCTTGAACGAGCTTGTGGAAAACGCGATAATTCTCAGGCTTTGCCGGACCCGGCGGCCAGCCGGAAAGCAGCCCAGCGGTGGCGATGACGCAAAACGACGAACGCGAGTTGCGCGAGCAGTTGGCGCGCCTGCAGCAGGAACACCGCGACCTCGACGTCGCGATCGCCGCCTTGGCAATGTCGCCCGGCTCCGACGTGATCCAGGTGCAGCGCCTGAAGAAGCGCAAGCTGGTGCTGCGCGACAAGATCCGCGTCATCGAGGACCAACTCACCCCGGATATTATTGCGTAGGCGCTTTCTTCCCGCTCCCCGTAAAACGGGGAGCGGTGAGCTAGGCCGTGTACTCAACGCCCTAACCTCTCCTCTCCCTCTTCCGCGCATACATGGCCTTGTCGGCCGTATCGATCATCTGTTCGGGCGTCGCGCCGACCGCAAGCGGCACCAGGCCGGCGCTGCCGCCGACCGCAAGCCGCGCCTCGCCATGGGGGACTCTCACCGCCTCGATCAGCTTCTCCAGTTCGTGCGCCTTGGCCGTTCCACAACAGCACGCCGAATTCGTCGCCGCCCAGTCGCGCCACCACATCGGAGGCGCGCACATGGCCGATAAGCTCGCGCGCCACCGCCTTGAGCAAAGCGTCGCCGGCGGCGTGGCCGTATTGGTCGTTGACTACCTTGAAGCCGTCGAGATCGATAAACAGCAGCGCCACCTCGCCTTTGTAGCGTTGCAGATAGGCGAGCGAGCGCTTGAGCTCGCGCTCGAAGCCGCACCGGTTGAGGTTGAGGATGTCGAGCAGCGGATCGACGTCGGCGCGCAGCTCCAGCTCAGAAACCTTCAGCTCCGCCTGGATCAGCTAGCTCTTGATCCGCTCGATTTCGGCCAATAGCAACGCCGCCGGCGCGAGTGCCGGGTTTCCGGGCCTCATTGCATCAGGCTTGTCTGCGGCCACATCCCGACCCGACCGCCATTCCGCTCCGATCAGAGCGCAATCGTATTGACCGTCCGGTGTTCGATCTCGCCGCGCACTTTGGCGTACAGACGGGGATTGCGGCCGGAAAGAATCTGCAAGGCGGCAAGGACCGCGTTGGCCGGATCAAGAACCGTCATAACAGGAACGGCGCTCGGCGCGCGCAACGACGACCAGAGATCGTCGGGAAACTCCTTGATGCTGGCCGGCACGGTAATAACGGGCACCGTCGACATGGCCGATAGCGTCGGACCGGCGCCGTTCGAGCGCCCGATATAGGCGATCACGACCGAATCCGGGATCTCCTGCATCATGCGATGGAATATGCCGGCGGCGTTGACCGGCTCCTTGTGCACGGAGCAGGTCACCACGGTCATCATGTCTTTCAGCTCGCCGAGCGCTTGCAAAAAAGCATCCGGACTGTCCTTTTCCGAGCCGCGCCAGAGAACGATGCGCTGACGCGGCACGCGGAAATGGCCGGTGATGTCCGCGACGTGCCGGTACTTGGCAACCACATCGTCGAGCGCGCCACCGTCGCGATAGACCTGCTTGTCGATATAGGAGCCGCTCTCGATCACGCGCCAGGAATCGTTGTCGATGACGTCGGCGAGCAACAGGTTCCCTTTGGAATCAAATCCGAACTCGACCTTGAGATCGACCAGCGTTCCGCCTTCGAGTTGCCAGGCCTTCTCGAGCACCAGGAAAGCTTGTCGTGCGATGCGCCGCATCTCGGGAAAGATTTTCCATTCCTCGTCGCGGCCAAACACCTCCGACGCCGGCAGCACGAGAAACGGCTCCTGCCCCTGCATCGGCTTGGCCGGATTGAACAGGCTTATCTGCTTGGCATCTTCCACGAATTGCATGAACGGGTCGTCGGCGACAAGCGGCTTGCCCTTCCAGTTTTTATCCTTGGTCTTGAGGTAGAACTCGACGAGTGCTTGCGGAAACAGCTGTCCCTTCGCGAGGTGCGGATTGCGCTTCAAATAAGAGCCGTGCGCTTCGCGCCGGACCACCACCTCATAGGGGAGCATGTCGCACTTGGGGGCGACGAACGATAGCGGGCTGTCCTGCTCGACGAAGGCGACCGGCAGGCCGCAGGCCTTGAGCAGACGAAAGACATTGCATGTGGTCGCAGTGGCTAGCCGGCCCTTGTCCGGGATGATGTCGTGTTTGGCGCCGTCGCCGGCCGTGATGTCGTCCTTGGCAACAATAGTCGCCAGATCGGAACTGCCTTTGACCAGGTGGATCTTCTTGGTTTTGCCCTCGGCGACCAGGGCGCCAAGAGGATATTTCGCAGCAGGGCGTTCTGTCATTTGGACGTCCACAGCCTGTTCCCTTTTTCAGATTGGCGGCAAAAATAATCTTTAGACACCATACTATCTAGAGCAAGTAGGAGCCAATTAGCGCTAAACCCCGACCCCACATGGAAAATTGGTCATGGACAGGGCGTTTGGGGCACACTCCAATGGACTCTTAACCCCTTTTCTGCTATCGCCGCGCGACTCAGAAGGCCCAATATTACCGGGCTTTCGACCCCTAACCCGGCCCTTAAACAACCAAGGAGCAAGCGTGCAAGTTCTCGTTCGCGACAACAATGTCGACCAAGCCCTCAAGGCACTCAAAAAGAAGATGCAGCGCGAGGGCATTTTCCGCGAGATGAAGCTTCGCGGCCATTACGAAAAACCCTCGGAAAAGAAGGCGCGGGAAAAGGCGGAAGCGATCCGCCGCGCCCGCAAGCTGGCGCGCAAGAAAATGCAGCGCGAAGGCCTGCTGCCGATGAAGCCGCGCGTGGTTCCCGGCGCCGCTGGCGGCCCCGGTGGTCCTGGTGGCGGCGGTGGCCGCGGCCGTGGCGGCGCGCCGCGTTTCGGCGGCGGCGGCTCTGGTTTCTAACGGACTTGGTTTCGCTTGTGATGTGGCGCGGGCCGTCAAACGCCCGCGCTATTGCTTTTTGGTGACTGGACTCAGTCCACTGGAGATGCCTCGGAACGTAAGCTAAACGTAAGCTAAGAGTCTTGCATGACACTTAAACCTGTCGATCGCGTCGAAATCCTTGTCCTGGTGGACAACGCGACGGATATGCTTTCGAGTACGCCGTCTCATGTCGAGAGCGAGGCTGCAGGCTTGATGCGGCGTGGCATCCGAATGATGGCCGGTAAGTGCTTGTGTTGCGCCGCGCATGGGCTTTCTTGTCTCGTTACTGCATATCGCGGCGCTACCACCCATTCCGTTCTGTTCGATACAGGTCCCGAAGAATATTCGTTCGAGCGCAACGTAACCCGTCTTGGCGCCGACCTCGGAATGGTTGAGAGCATCGTGCTCTCACATGGCCATTGGGATCATGCGGGCGCAATGTTGCTGGCGTTGAGCATGGTGCGCAGCCGCAATGGTGGACGAAAAATTCCCTATTATGCGCATCCCGACATGTTTCACTCGCGCGCGGTAGAGCTGCCGAACGGAACAGTACGCCGCATGGAGGATATTCCCAGCGTGGAAGACCTCACGGCGTTCGGGGCGGAAGTCATAGTGACCACCAAACCACAAGCACTGCATGACGACATGTTTTTCGTGAGCGGGGAGATTCCGCGCGTCACTCCCTACGAGCGCGGCTATCCTGGACAAGTACGCCTGATGGAGGACGGCCAAAGTTGGGAGCCGGACGAGTTGCTGATGGACGAGCGCTTACTCGCGGTCAATGTCGCGGACAAGGGCCTCGTCGTACTCAGTGCCTGCTCGCATGCAGGTATTGTCAATGTGCTCATGCATGCGCGCGACAGCTTTCCCGGCGTGCCGCTGCACGCGGCGATGGGGGGCCTGCATCTCTCCGGCCCGAATGAAGCGATTATCCCGCAAACCGTGGAAGGGCTGCGTGCCTTCGGCTTGAAAACGATCGCGGCCGGACATTGCACCGGTTGGCGCGGAATGACAGCGCTCGCCAATGCCTTCGGTGATAAAATTTTGGCGCCTACTACCGTTGGAAAACGATACACTTTCTAAATGTGTTTCCGGCTGCATAAGGTGCGTTCACAGCCGGGCTTCTAAGTTAAAGTATGTGAAATGTCGCTTGGGGCACAAAGCAGAGCGTGCTGCACGGCGTATTCTATCCGTACGGTGCCTAGGGCAGTGGAGCAAGAAATTCCCGCACCACTTTCGCCGCGCCATGGTCGTCGAGATCTACATGGCCGCCTTGCGGGAAGCGCACAAAGCGCTTGGGCTCGCGAGCCAGTGCGAACAACCGCTCGGCAAACCGAATTGGCACGATGCGGTCCTGCTCGCCGTGCAGCACCAGGAGCGGCGCCGACACCCGCCCGATACGCTCGTCCGAGTGGAACTTGTCCTTCATAAACCAGCGCACCGGCACGAATGGATAGGCGGCGGCGCCCACCTCGGCGGCGGAGGTGAACGACGCATCGAGGATCACGCCCGCGACCTCGTGGCCGGCGGCCAGCGCCACCGCCACCGCGGTGCCGAGCGACTCTCCGAACAGTACGATTCGCTTGGCCGGATAGCGCGCGCGCGCGAAGTCGTAAGCCGCGCCGGCGTCGCGGATCAGCCCGTCCTCGGTCGGCGTGCCGGTCGAGCCGCCATAGCCGCGATAGCAGAGCGCCAGCAGGCCGATGCCGTCGGCGGTCAGCCAGGTGAAGCGCCCGATGCGGGCGGCAAGCCCTTCGGCATTGCCCTGAAAGTAGAGCACGACCGGCTTATTGCCGCGCGGGGCCACAAACCAGGCGATCAGCTTTTCGCCGTTGCCGCTGGTGAGCATCACCTCTTCCGCCTGTGGCAGCCCGGCCTGCGCCGGCAGGACATGTTTTTTATCGGGGAAATACAGCAACACGCGCTGAAAGACGTACATCAGCGCAAGCAAGCCGCCGTAGCTGACCACGGCGAGAATGAGCAGCCATTTCAACACGGTCATGGGCTCTCATAACACAAGGTCTGTGTTGCAGCGGCTCCGTGCCGCCCGGCCGGATGTATGGAGTTCGTTAAGGCTAGCCGCCCAAGCGGCTGAATTTTCGACAATTTGGCGCAACCATTCGACCCCTTGCGCGTTACATTCGCGGGTTGGGGTTTCTGGAGCGCATGAAAACCTGAGATCAGGATGTAGTATTGCGTCGATTCGGGATTGGAAATGGATAAGCCGATCGGCTTCCTTGAGAGCGAATCCGAGAGGGTCATCGGGGCACGCGGCGCGACGTCGGCCGACGAAAACGTGGTGCCGTTCACCGAGCCGTTGCGCGCGCAGGCAACGCTGCGCGAGCGCGAGCGTCGGTTTCGCGAACTGCTCGATGCCCTGCCCGCCGCCATCTACACAACCGACGCCGCCGGGCGGCTCACCTATTACAACGAAGCCGCCGTCGAACTGTGGGGCCACCGGCCCATGCTTGGGAGCAGCGAATGGTGCGGCTCCTGGAAGCTGTTCTGGCCGGATGGCACGCCGATACCGCACGATGCGTGCCCGATGGCCATTGCATTGAAGGAGGATCGGGCGGTGCGCGGCCTGGAAGCTGCCTGCGAGCGCCCGGACGGCACGCGCGTGCCGTTCATACCCTATCCGACGCCGCTGCACGATGAATCCGGCAAACTCATCGGCGCGGTCAACATGCTGGTAGATATTACCGAGCGCAAGCGCACCGAAGAGCAGCAGGCGCTGCTGGTGCGCGAGCTGCATCACCGCGTGAAGAATACGCTCGCCACCGTGCAGGCGATCATGGGCTCAACCGCGCGTTCGTCCGAGACGATCGAGGATTTCAAGAACGCGCTGATCGGGCGCATCGGCTCGCTGGCCAAGACCCATCTGTTGCTCGCCGACGAGGGCTCCACCACGACCTTTGCCGATATCCTGCACAGCGAACTCGACGCCTTCGACGATGGCAGCGGCAAGCGCATCCGCCTCAGTGGACCGGATGTGGACGTGCCGTCACGGCTGGCGGTGTCTCTCGGCATGGCGATGCACGAGCTCACCACCAATGCGGCGAAATACGGCGCGCTGTCGGTCTTCGGCGGTAAGGTGGACGTTACCTGGACCGTGGTGATAGAGGCCACGCGCCGCACGCTCAATTTCGATTGGGTGGAAAGCGGCGGCCCGCCGGTGGCGGCGCCGGCGCGGCAGGGCTTCGGTTCGCGGCTGTTGGAATTCGTGCTGCCCGGGCAGATCCAGGCCAAGGCCACCATCGACTACCGGCCGGACGGCGTGCACGTGCATTGTGCGGTGCCGATGCCGGCGGAGACGAAGGCTGCGCCCTCGCCTACATCGCCTTGACGATACTCTCGGTCATTTTCTTAGCGTCGCCGAGCAGCATCATGGTGTTGCCGCGGTAGAATAGTGGGTTGTCGATGCCGGCGTATCCTGATGCAAGCGAGCGCTTGATGAACATCACGGTGCCGGCCTTCCACACCTGCAGCACCGGCATGCCGTAAATGGGAGAGGTCTTGTCGTCTTCCGCCGCCGGATTGGTGACGTCGTTAGCGCCGATCACGAAGGCGATATCGGCCTGCGCGAACTCGGAGTTGATGTCTTCCAGCTCGAACACCTCGTCGTAGGGCACGTTGGCTTCGGCGAGCAGCACGTTCATGTGGCCGGGCATGCGGCCGGCCACCGGATGGATGGCGTATTTGACCTCGACGCCTTCCTTCTTCAGCTTGTCGGCCATCTCCCTCAAAGCATGTTGCGCCTGCGCCACCGCCATGCCGTAGCCGGGCACGATGATCACCTTCTGCGCGTTCTTCATGATGTAGGCGGCGTCGTCCGCAGAACCCAGCTTGACCGGGCGCTGCTCGGCGCCCGCTCCCGGTCCCGCCACCTCGCCGCCGAAGCCGCCCAGGATGACCGAGATGAACGAGCGGTTCATGCCCTTGCACATGATGTAGGACAGGATGGCGCCCGAGGAACCGACCAGCGCACCGGTGATGATCAAGGCCGTGTTGCCGAGCGTGAAGCCGATGCCGGCGGCCGCCCAGCCCGAATAGGAGTTGAGCATCGATATCACCACCGGCATGTCGGCACCGCCGATGGGCACGATGATCAGCACGCCCAGCGTGAGCGAGATGGCGACGATCAGCCAGAAGTCGAGCGCCGTCTGCGCCGCATAGAAGTGGTAGACGAAGAAGATCAGCGCCAAGGCGAGCGCGATATTGATCACGTGGCGTCCCGGCAGCGTGATCGGCTTGCCGCTCATGCGGCCGGACAGCTTGAGGAAGGCGATCACCGAGCCGGTGAAGGTGACGGCGCCGATGGCCACCCCGAGCGCCATTTCGATCAGGCTGGCCTGATGGATATGGCCTTCAGTGCCGATGTCGAAGGCCGCCGGCGCGTAGAACGCGCCCGCCGCCACCAGCACTGCCGCCATGCCGACCAGCGAATGGAAGGCCGCCACCAGTTCCGGCATCGAGGTCATCGGCACGCGGCGCGCGATCACCGCGCCGACGCCGCCGCCGAGCGCCAGACCCCCCACCACCAGGCCCCAGGCCAGCGCGCCCTCCGGCGGATGCGCGCCGAGCGTGGTCAGCACGGCGATGGTCATGCCGATCATGCCGAGATAGTTGCCGCGCCGGCTGGTGTCGGGGCTCGACAGTCCGCGCAACGCCTGGATGAACAGAACGCCGGCGACCAGATAGAGCAGCGCGACGAGATTAGGGCTCATAACAATACCTCAGCATGCGCGGATCAAGATTGCCGGTTGCCCGGCAATGACGACGACATAGTTCGAAGAGAAAGATTCATGGCCGTCGTCATTTCTTCTTCTTCTGATACATCGCCAGCATGCGCTGGGTGACCAGGAAGCCGCCGAAGATGTTGACCGAGGCAAAAGTAAGCGCGACGAAGCCGAGCGCGCGCGCGAGAATCGTGCCGTTGTCGTTGGCGATGAGCGCCACGCCCACCGCCAGCAGCGCGCCCACCACGATCACCGAGGAGATCGCGTTGGTCACCGACATCAGCGGGGTGTGCAGCGCCGGCGTTACCGACCACACCACGTAATAGCCGACGAACACCGCCAGCACGAAGATCGAGAGCCGGAATACGAAGGGATCGACCGCGTTTGCGATGTGCTCCATAAAGTTCTCCTTCAGGCCGCCGTCTTGGGCTGGAAATTCGGATGCACGATCGCGCCGTCGCGGGTCAGCAGCGTGCCCTTGACGATCTCGTCGTCCCAGTTGACCGCAAGCTTCTTCGCTTTCTTGTCGATCATCGTGTCCAAGAACGTCAGCAGGTTCTTGGCGTAGAGCGCCGAAGCCGATGCCGCCAGCCGTCCCGCCACATTGAGATGGCCAACGATCTTGACGCCGCCCACTTGCGCCACCGCGCTCGGCTTGGCGCCTTCCACATTGCCGCCGCGCTCGAC
>DATISB010000036.1:0-3377 GCA_035469145.1 Pseudolabrys sp. | reverse complement strand
ACCTCAAGACAGGAGCACCCCGATGAGTGAGAAGCCCATCAGCCCGCTGCGCCGGCGCATGATCGAAGACATGACGGTGCGCAACTTCGTCGAGAAGACGCGCAACGACTATATCCGGCAGGTGAGGACGTTCACAACCTTCCTCGGCCGTTCGCCGGATATGGCGACAGCGGAGGATCTTCGCCGCTTCCAGCTGCATCAGACGCAGACCGGCGTGCGTGCGCCGAGCATGAACGGATCGGTAGCGGCGCTGCGCTTCTTCTTCACGGTGACGCTCGACCGCCCCGACATGGCCCGGCACCTCACGTTCGTGCGTGAGCCGCGCAAGATACCGGTGGTCTTGAGTCCCGAGGAGGTGGCGCGATTGCTGGAGGCTGCCGCCGGACCGAAGTATAAGGCCGCGCTGAGCGCCGCCTACGCGGCGGGTCTGCGGGTCTCCGAGGTGGTGGCGCTCAAAGTGTCGGACATCGACTCCGAGCGCCTGCTGCTGCGCATCGAGCAGGGCAAGGGGCGCAAGGATCGCTACGCGATGCTCTCGCCCAAGCTGCTGGAGCTTCTGCGCGACTGGTATCGCATTGCCCGGCCGGCGGTCTGGCTGTTTCCCGGCGGCGATCCGATGCTGCCGATGACGACGCGGCAGCTCAATCGCGCGGTTCACGCCGCCGCCGCCGTGGCCGGGATCAACAAGCGGGTGACGCCGCACAGCTTGCGGCACAGCTTTGCCACCCACCTGCTCGAGCAGAAGACCGATGTGCGTTTGATCCAAGTTTTGCTCGGACATGCCAAGGTTGATACGACCGCGCTCTACGCGCAGGTCGCCACCAACACGATCCGCGCCGTCATGAGCCCGCTCGATCGTCTTACGCCGCTGACCACCAGGAGGCCCGAGCCGCCGGCATAACAGCCGGCGGTAATGAACCGTCCTGTTCTGGAGGTCGCGGATATCTTGCGCGACCATGGAGCGGCGTGGCGCAAGACCAATGCCGGCCATGTCAGCCTCGACCAGCTCAAGGTGATGTCGGCGATCGAGCGTTGCCGCACGGCGGCGCTCGGTGGCCATGTCGAACGCTGCGACGACTGCAGCTATACGACGATCGCCTACAACAGTTGCCGCAATCGGCATTGCCCCAAGTGTCAGGGTGCGGCCGCACGGGAATGGCTCGCCGAGCGCGAGGCCGAGCTGCTGCCGGTGCCGTACTTCCACATCGTGTTCACGCTGCCGGCCAGGATCGCCAGCATCGCCTATCAGAACAAGGCCGTGGTCTACGACCTGCTGTTCAAGGCGTCATCCCAGGCCGTGCTCACGATCGCGGCCGATCCCGAGCACTTGGGCGTGCGCATCGGCATCACCGCCGTGCTCCACACCTGGGGCTCGACCATGACGCATCACCCCCATGTCCACATGATCGTGCCGGGCGGCGGCATCTCGCTCGATGGCTCGCGCTGGCTGTCGTGCCAGCCCCGCTTCCTGCTGCCCGTGCCGGTGCTCACCAAGCTGTTCCAGGGGCTGATGCTGGCCAAGCTCCTCGCCGCCCACCGTGCCGGCCGGCTCGCATTCTTCGGCCCGCATGCCCACCTCGCCGACCGCAGGGCGTTCGCCGCCTACCTGGCACCGCTGCGCAGGATCACCTGGCACGTCTACTCAAAGCCCCCGTTCGGCGGACCCAAGGCGGTGCTCGCCTATCTGGCGCGCTATACCCATCGGGTCGCCATCGCCAACAGCCGGCTGCTCGCGCGCGACCAGCAGGGCGTCACCTTCCGCTACAAGGACTACCGCGCCGACGGCCGCGCGCGCCAAAAGGTCATGACGCTCGCCACCAGCGAGTTCATCCGCCGCTTCCTCCTCCACGTCTTGCCCAAAAGCTTCCACCGCATCCGCCACTACGGCCTGCTCGCCAGACCGTCCTGCGCCGACAACATCGCGCGGGCCCGCGAGCTGCTCGCCGTCACAATGCCGCAAGACCACAATGCCGATGCGGGTGCGGTCGATCCCAATCAGCCGACAACTCCCTCTCATCTCTGCCCGTGCTGCGGCGGCCGCATGATCACGATCGAGATTTTCGAGCGTGGCTCCACGCCGCGGCATCGGCCAACCGGTCCAATCGCCGCCAGCAGGATCGACACGTCATGACCACCATCACTGGTTTGCAACGACGCAGTATCGATCTCGCCTGCCGCTGGCCATCAACCGGCTGCGATTGCGCTCGGCCAACTGCGCCGCCCGGCCATCAACGCAAGCCTCAATCAGCCGCCTCCACGGTTCGGAGCCACCATCAACCCAAGCCTCTGCCGGCTCCCAGCCGCAATAGCGCTCGCGCCCAAGCGCAACGCGCTCCTTCCCACGCGGCCTCCGCCTCGGCCAAATCCCCATAGCCAACTGCGCGGCGCCTTCCGCCCACCATCGCCCGCGGGTTCGTTCCTTGGCGGCTTTCGGACGCCGGCCTACATGCACGTGGCGCCGCTGTTCATGGCCGGCATCCGAAACCCTGCACAGCTCCGGACTCATGCACCGCAGCAAAGCAGCGAGCATTTTCGCCGTCTCCGACGAACAAACCTACGCGGCCTAGCGCGGGACCGCCGGGCACAGACTCAACGCGGGATTCTCCAGGTTCGACCAGATCGGCTGGCACGGCGCGGCGCCGAGAGTCAGGCCGAACTGCGCCAGCCGTTGCTCGAGCTTGCCACGATCGAATTCACCCACGCTAACGATGAATTTCGGCCGGCCTGGCAGCCGCATGAGCGATTTGACCTCGGACGCCAGACGATTGTGCTGCGACAGCTTGAGATAATTGTTCTCGATCCCGAGGTATTGCGCATTGGGCTCAGCGAATGGAATGAAATAGGCTGCCGGTAGCCCGCCCTCGATCAGCACGACGCTGTCCACCTGCAATGGCGGCACGCGCACGTCGATGTAGCGGTCGCCATATCGGCCGCGCCCCCAATCCGGATAGACCGTCGTCGCCGCCGCGATTGTCAGCAACGCAAGCGCAAGGCCGATCCGGAGCCGCGGTCCTCGGCTGAGCATGATCAACGCGCCCATGACGACCACGCCAGTCAGCATTTCGAGCGTCACGCCGTAACGATAATTGCCGAACGCGAGCGCCCAGGCGAAGTACGAAATGATCACGAAGACAAGCACCAGACCGAGGCCGCAGGTTTCGGCGCCGGCGCGCTCCCGCGGCTCGTCGCGGACGCGACGCAGAATTCCGATGAGCAGAACCGCGGCGATCGCCAGATAAGCCATTGGGCCGCGCCAGTCGCGAAACGGCTTTTCGGTCACGACGTAGATGTTGGTTTTTACCCAGTAGAACGGGTAGGTGAGCAATTGCCAGGCATCGCACGGTACGAACTGGCTGTCGCGGAGCGAAACGGGCTCG
>DATISB010000035.1:0-65244 GCA_035469145.1 Pseudolabrys sp. | reverse complement strand
TATCCTACAGTACGCAATCGATCGGAACCAATTTGCGCCTCGGATTTGCGCTGTCGGAAGAACTCTCGTTGCAGCCGCACTATTCGATTTACCAGCAGAAAATCACGCTGCCGAATTCGTTAAATAACTGTATATCGACCCCGACGCCGTTGTTCACGCCAACGCCGACCGGGTTCAGCCCACATGTGCCAGGTGATGTTCAGGACCCAACAAGCCATCCGCTAGGACCCGACGAATGCTTCTCCGACGGCGAAGCATCGCTTCCGGTCCGCATGGAACTCGCCAACGGCGCAGTCTTGACTTCCTTGGTCGGCTATACGCTGGCCTATAGCACGCTCGACAACAATAAATCCCCGACCAGCGGCCTCTATGCGTCGATCACGCAGGACGTCGCGGGCGTCGGCGGTAACGTGAATTTCATCCGTACAACCGCGGACGCGCGCACTTACTACGAACTACTTCCGGACATCGTTGGCGTGCTCCACCTGCAAGGCGGCCATTTGGACGGCTGGGGCGGCAACGACCTGCGCATGCTGGATCACTTCCAGATGGGCCCCAACCTGGTGCGCGGCTTTGCGCCGGCCGGCATTGGTCCACGCGACCTGACGCCGAAGACCAGCCAAGATGCGCTCGGCGGCACCAACTACTGGGGCGCCAGCGTCGAGGCGCAAACTCCGCTCTACTTCCTGCCCAAGGAGATCGGCATCAAGGTCGCCGCCTTTGCTGACGCTGGCTCGCTGTGGGATTATAAGGGCCCGACCAGCTGGAATGTGACCGGCGAAACGCTGCATGTCGCTGATAACATGGGGGTTCGCTCGTCGGTCGGTATGGGCGTCATCTGGGATTCCCCACTCGGGCCGCTGCGGTTTGATTTTGCCTATGCTCTGACCAAGGAGAGCTACGACCGTACGCAGTTCTTCCGTTTCAGCGGCGGCACGAAGTTCTGACCTTGACCGCGCTTGGCGGCACGGAACTGGCGGTATGAGCGAGCCGGTATTCCAACGACACGCGCGGGGTCTCACGCTAGCCGAGATCGCCGCCTTGACTGGCGCCACGGCGCCGACGCCGTTGCTCACGCACCGCATCGCCGACGTCGCACCGCTCGATCTCGCGGCGCCCAGCGATCTCACCTTTTTCGACAACAAAAATTATGTCACGGCCGCTAGCGTGACCCATGCCGGCGCCTGCTTTACCACGGTAGCACTCGCCAAGCACTTGCCCGCCCACGTGCCGGTTTTGGTCACGCCCGCGCCCTATCGCGCTTTCGTCATGGTGGTGCGCGAATTGTTTCCGCATGCGCTGCGGCCGTCCTCGTTCGCCGAAGCGGGCGCGGTGGCCGGCGCCCATGTGCACCCAACCGCGCGGCTGGAAAACAACGTCACGATCGAGCCCGGCGCGGTGATCGGGCCGCGGGCCGAAATCGGCGGCGGCAGTGTCATCGGGGCGACGGCGGTAATCGGATCTGAGGTGCGCATCGGGCGCAATTGCTCGATCGGGGCCGGGTCGGTCATCACCGACGCGCTGATCGGCGACCGGGTCATCATTCATCCGGGCTGCAAAATCGGTCAGGATGGCTTCGGCTACGTGATGGGAGGCAAAGGACACCTCAAGGTGCCGCAGATCGGGCGCGTCATCATCCAGGATGACGTCGAGATCGGCGCCGGCACCACGGTCGACCGCGGCGCCATTCGCGATACCGTGATCGGCGAGGGCACCAAGATCGACAACCTGGTCCAGGTCGGCCACAATGTCAGCATCGGTCGGCATTGCATCATGGCGGCGCTATCCGGAATTTCAGGAAGCTCGACGCTCGAGGATTTCGTAGTGCTGGGCGGGGGTGTTGGTGTGAGCGACCATGTGACGATCGGCGAGGGCGCACAGCTTGCCGGAGCCAGCAATGTCCATGCGGATGTTCCGTCTGGGGCGCGATGGGCCGGGACACCGGCCAAGCCTGTCAAGCTATGGTTCCGCGAGATGGCGATGCTTGCAAGAATGGCGCGCGCCAAAGGTGACACCGAAGCAGCCGCGGACGAACGAGACAAGCGCCATGGTTAAAGCCGTGACAAAACTCGAAGCCGCCGACATCGCGGCGGTGCTCAAATTGCTGCCGCACCGCTATCCGCTTCTCATGGTCGATCGAGTGATCGACATGCAGGGCGACGACCGTGGCATCGGGATCAAGAATGTGACGATCAACGAGCCGCATTTCCAGGGGCACTTCCCCGGCAATCCGGTGTTTCCGGGCGTGTTGATGATCGAAGGCATGGCGCAAACGGCCGGCGTGATCTGCATCGCCACGATTTCTAAGACGCAGCCGAAATCGGTGTACTTCATGACTATCGACAAGGCGAAATTCCGCAAGCCGGTTCTGCCGGGCGACACCATCGAGTACCACATGCAAAAAATCGCCCAACGCAGAAACATGTGGTGGTATCGCGGCTTGGCCAAAGTCGCCGGCCACATCGTTGCCCAGGCGGAAGTCGGCGCCATGATCTTCGACGCATGAGCGCGGCCATGATCGATCCCTCGGCGCGGATCGAGGCCGGGGCGTCGATTGGTCCTGATGTTACGATCGGGCCGTATTGCACCATCGGCCCGCAGGTGACGATTGGCGACGGCTGCCGGCTGCTCGCGCATGTGAACCTCACCGGCCATACCACGATCGGCCCGCGCACCATCATCCATCCCTTCGCCTCGCTCGGTTCGCCGCCGCAGTCGGTGCACTATCGCGGCGGTCCGACGCAGCTGGTGGTCGGCGCCGAATGCGATATCCGGGAAGGCGTGACCATGAACACCGGCACCGAGGACGGCGGCGGCGTCACACAAGTCGGCGACCGTTGTTTCGTCATGGTCGGCGCGCATGTCGGGCACGACTGCGAGGTCGGCAGCAATGTGGTGTTCGCCAACAACACGGTGCTCGGCGGCCATGTCAGCGTCGGCGACCATGTAGTGTTCGGCGGCGGCGTGGCGGTGCGCCAATTCGTTCGCATCGGCGAGGGCGCCATGATCGTGGGCTTGAGCGGCGTTCGCGCCGACGTGATCCCCTGGGGCACGGTGCAGGGGCCGCTCGCGAATTTGGTTGGCCTCAACGTGATCGGCATGCGGCGGCGTGGCTTTGCCAAGGCCGACATCCATCGCTATCGCGAAGCCTATCGGATGCTGTTTTTCGGCGACGGCGAATTTCGCACCCGGCTGGAGCGCGTCACCGCCGATTACGGGAAGGATGCGCAGATCCAGAAAATGATCGACTTCATTCGCGCTAGTAAACGGCCGCTGACCATGGCGGGCAAGCGCGGCGAGGCGGCCGAGGACGCATGAGCACCGCGCCGACCGTGAGTCAGGAAGGCCCGCTCGCGCTCATTTGCGGCGGCGGCAGCCTGCCGCTGGCTATTGCGGATTCGGTGAGCGCGCGCGGGCGGCCAGTCCTGCTGTTCCCGCTGCTCGATGCGGCCAAGCCGGAGGACTACGCCAAGCGTCCGCACATCTGGGTGCGGGTCGCGCAGTTTGGCGCATTCGCGCGCGCGGCGCGGGCGGCGGGCTGTCGCGACATAGTGCTAATCGGATCGATGGTTCGGCCAGCCTTCTGGCAGCTTCGTTTCGATTTTACGACGCTGCGGTTGCTGCCGCGCATTGCTTCGGCGTTCCGCGGCGGCGACGATTACCTTTTATCGGGCGTCGCGCACCTGATCGAGGAGCAAGGGTTCCGGGTTCTCGGCGCCCACGATGTTGCGCCGGAAATTCTGGTGCCGGAAGGCGCGCTCGGCCGCATGCCGCCATCCGAGCGCGAGCGTGCCGATATCGATTTGGGCTTTGACTTTCTGCGCGCCGCTGGGCCGTTCGATGTCGGGCAAGCAGTGGTGGTGGCCGGCAAACACGTGCTGGCGGTCGAGGCGGCGGAAGGCACTGATGCGATGCTCGCCCGCGTGGTGGAGATGCGCGCCAATGGCCGCGTGCGCGTGGCGGCGGGCAGCGGCGTGCTGGTGAAGGCACCCAAGCATGGCCAGGACCGGCGCTTCGATCTGCCATCGATCGGTCCGCAGACGGTGGAAGAGGTCGCCCGCGCCGGGCTTGCCGGCATTGCGGTGGTGGCGGGTTCAACCATCATCGCCGAGCCGGAGCGGCTGATAGCGGCAGCCGACCGCGCCGGTATCTTCGTTGTCGGCGCGCCGGCCAGGTCCGAGCGATGAGCCCGCATATCTTCCTGGTCGCCGGCGAGGAGTCGGGTGACCGGCTGGGCGCCGCGCTGATCGCGGCCATCAGGGGGCGCCATCCGGGCGCGCGGTTTTTCGGCGTCGGCGGCGCGCAGATGGCCAGCCAAGGCGTGCAGAGTCTGTTTCCGCTTGGCGATCTGGCGATCATCGGCTTTGCCGCCATCCCGGCGAGCCTGCCGAAAATCTTGAAACGCATTCGCGAGACCGCTGACGCCGCTATTGCCGCTAAGCCCGATGTCCTGGTCATCATCGATAGCCCGGAATTCACCCACCGCGTGGCGCGCCGCGTGCGGGCCCGCGCGCCCGAAATCCCAATCGTGGATTATGTTTGTCCGTCGGTGTGGGCCTGGCGGCCGGGACGCGCCCGCGCGATGCGAACTTACGTGGATCATGTGCTGGCGTTGCTGCCATTCGAGCCGGCGGCGATGCGGCGGTTGGGCGGGCCGTCTTGCACTTTCGTCGGGCATCCGCTGAGCGAGCGGGTCGCGAGCATGCGGCCCAATGTCGAGGAGGCGCGTCGGCGCCTCGGCGATCCGCCGCTGCTGCTGGTGCTCCCGGGCAGTCGCACGGGGGAGATTAGGCGCCTGGCGAGCGTGTTCGGCGAATGCACTGCGCTGGTGGCCAAGCATATGGGTACGCTGGAGGTGGTGGTGCCCGCCGTGCCGCGGCTTATGGACGTGGTCAAGACGGCGGTCGCTTCCTGGCGCATTCCGGCGCATGTGGTGACCGATGCGGGCGAAAAGGATGCCGCTTACCGCATGGCGAGGGCTGCGCTGGTCAAGTCAGGCACCTCGACCCTCGAGCTGGCGGTTGCCGGCATCCCGATGGCAGCCGCCTATAAGGTGCCGCTGTTTGAGGAGTTGATCGCCCACCTATTGGTCAAAGTCCCCAGCGCGATCCTGACCAATCTGGTCTTAGGCGAAAATGTGGTGCCGGAATTTCTGCAGCGGGACTGCACGCCAGAGCGGCTCGCCGCCGCCCTTGTGCCGTTATTGAGCGATACGCCAGAGCGGCGGCGGCAAATCGAAGCCTTCGCCCGGCTCGATGCGGTCATGGACATCGGCAAGGCCACCCCCAGCGACCGCGCCGCCGCCGTAGTCCTGGATTGCGCCGGCATTCGCAGCCAACCTGAACGCGAAACAGTGGCATCCGCCCCACCAACGGCGTAGTTTGGCTTGTTCAGCCAGATGGGCTTATGCCATGGCCGTTAACTGGAATAACTGCCTTTGACCATTACCCCCCGCGCCTCAATTACCGCAGTCCATGGCTACCTGCCGCCGGACCTGCTCACCAATGCGGAACTGGCGGTGATGGTGGATACCAGCGACGCCTGGATCACCGAACGCACCGGTATCAAGGAGCGCCACATCCAGAAGGGCGAGGGGCTAGGTACCTCGCACATGGCGGCGGAAGCTGTGCGCGGGCTGCTGCAGAAGACCGGCACCAAGCCGGAGGACGTCGACCTGCTGATCTGCGCGACCACCACGCCGGACATGCAATTCCCGTCGACGGCTAACATGATCTGCGACATGGTCGGCGTGAAAAATATCGGAAGCTTCGACGTGCAGGCGGCCTGCTCGGGCTTTCTCTATTCGCTCACCATTGCCTCGCAATTCATCGCCAACGGCACCGCGCGCAAGGTGGTGGTGGTGGGCGCCGACAAGATGTCGTCGATCATCGACTACACCGATCGCGCCACCTGCGTGTTGTTCGGCGACGGCGCCGGCGCCGTGCTGCTGGAGCCCAACCATGGTGGCTACGGCATCATGGATACGCTGATCCGCTCAGACGGCGCCGGCATGATCCATCTGCATCAGAAAGCCGGCGGCAGCCGCATGCCGCCGACATTTGAGACGGTCGCCAACCGCCTGCACTACGTCCACCAGGAAGGCGCCGCGGTTTACAAATTCGCCATCGCCAAAATGGCGGAAGTGGCCGGCGAAATCATGTCACGCAACAATCTGCGCGCCGACATGATCGACTGGCTGGTGCCGCATCAGGCCAACAAGCGCATCATCGAGTCGACCGCCGAGCGCATGGGCCTGCCGATGGATCGCGTGATGGTGACCATCCACAAATACGGCAATACCACCAACGCCACCATCCCGCTCTGCCTGTGGGACTACGAGCCGAAATTGAAGCGCGGCGACCGCCTGCTGCTCGCCGCCTTCGGTGGCGGCTTCACCTGGGCCGGCGTCTATGTGCAATGGGCCTATGACGGCGCCAGAGCGCCGAAGCTCAACGGCAAACGCGGGAACGGGAAAGGCGACTAAAGCGTCCGCGTTTCCAGCTTACTTCCTGCGCGAGATCGGCGTGTAGTCCCGCTGCGTGGCGCCGGTGTAGAGCTGGCGCGGGCGGCCGATCTTCTGCTTCGGATCCTCGATCATTTCCTTCCACTGCGCGATCCAGCCGACCGTACGCGCCACCGCGAACAGCACGGTGAACATGGTGGTCGGGAAACCCATCGCCTTGAGCGTGATGCCGGAATAGAAGTCGATATTCGGATAGAGTTTCTTCTCCAGGAAATAGTCGTCGTGCAGCGCGATCTTCTCGAGCTCCATGGCGACGTCGAGTAGCGGATCGTCCTTGATACCGAGCTCGTTGAGCACCTCGTGGCAGGTCTTCTGCATGATCTTGGCGCGCGGGTCGTAGTTCTTATAAACGCGGTGGCCGAAGCCCATCAGACGGTAAGAATCGTTCTTGTCCTTGGCGCGCTTGATGAATTCCGGAATACGGTCGACCGTGCCGATCTCCCTCAGCATGTTGAGCGCCGCTTCGTTGGCGCCGCCATGCGCGGGCCCCCAAAGGCAGGCGCAGCCGGCGGCGATGCAGGCGAACGGATTGGCGCCGGATGAGCCGGCCAACCGCACGGTCGAGGTCGAGGCGTTCTGCTCGTGGTCGGCGTGCAGAATGAAAATGCGGTCCATGGCGCGCGCCAGCACCGCGTTCGGCTTGTAGTCCTCAGCCGGCACGGCGTAGCACATGCGCAAGAAATTGGTCGAATAGTCGAGTTCGTTCTTCGGATAAACGAACGGCTGGCCGATCGAATATTTGTAGGCCATGGCGGCCAGCGTCGGCATTTTTGCGATCATGCGGATCGACGCGATCAGGCGCTGATGCGGATCCGAGATGTCGGTGGAGTCGTGATAGAACGCCGACAGCGCGCCGACACAGCCGGTCATCACCGCCATCGGATGCGCGTCGCGCCGGAAGCCCTGGAAGAACCGGCTCATCTGTTCGTGCACCATCGTGTGCCGGGTGACGGTGTAGTCGAAGTCGGCTTTCTGCGTCGGCGTCGGAAGCTCGCCATAAAGCAGCAGGTAGCAGGTCTCCAGGAAGTCGCCGTGTTCGGCGAGCTGATCGATTGGATAGCCGCGATAAAGCAGGACGCCCAGGTCGCCGTCGATGTAGGTGATCTTGGACTCGCAGCTTGCCGTCGAGGTGAAGCCGGGGTCGTAGGTGAACATGCCGCTCTCGCCGTAAAGCTTGGCGATGTCGAGCACCTCCGGGCCGATGGTACCGTCGTAGATCGGGAAATCCCAGTTCTTATTGCCGATGGTGATGGTGCCGGATTTCTTCTTGGCGTCCGTCTTGGCGTCCATGGTCGAGCCCTCGATTTGGCAGCGAGCGGTGCGCGTGCAAACATGTGGCCGGGAGCCGAGACGCGGGGCGGGGCGAGCGTGGTTCCGGCCGCTTTTTGGGTAGCCCATCCTTGTGTGCGCTGCAAGATAGCCTTGTATAATATAGCCTAATGCACATCGCGGCCCGCCATTTAGACATAGATCAAGCCGCAACGGGGCGGGCGCGGAATATCGACAGGACGGATTCTAACCGACCTGATCCCGCAAACGGCCCAGGCTCTCGTCTTTCCCCAGCACGGCCAGCACGTCGAAAATCGGCGGCGAAGTGGTCCGCCCGGTGAGAGCGGCGCGCAGCGGTTGGGCCACCGCGCCGAGCTTGAACCCGGCGCGCTCGGCATAGCCACGTACCACCGTCTCGATAGCCGCCGGGGTCCATTCGGTGACCGCCGCCAGCTCCGGCAGCAGCGCGGCTGTCACGGTCTTAGCCTCGGGTGTGAGCAGGACCTTGGCCTGGTCGTTCAAATCGAGCGGCCGGCTGGCCCAGAGAAATCGTGTGGCGTCAAATAGTTCGATCAAAGTCTTAGCGCGTTCTTTCAAGCCCGGCATGGCCATGAGCAGCTTGTCGCGCAGCGCCGGCGTCATCTTGCTGGCGAGCTCCTGCCCGCCGGCAATATGCGGCAAAAGTCCTTCGATCGCCGCGAACAGGTCGGCGTCGGCTCTACCTCGGATGTAATGGCCGTTGAGGCTTTCCAGCTTGGCGAAATCGAAGCGCGCCGGCGAGCGGCCAATCTGCGGCAGATCGAAAGCGGCGATCATCTCTTCGGTACTGAAGATCTCCTGGTCGCCATGCGCCCAGCCGAGGCGCACCAGGTAGTTGCGCATGGCCGCCGGCAGATAGCCCATAGCCCGGTAGGCATCGACGCCGAGCGCGCCATGGCGCTTGGACAGCTTGGAGCCGTCCGGCCCGTGGATCAGCGGGATATGCGCCATGATCGGCACGTTCCACCCGAGCGCTTCGTAGATATGCTTCTGGCGCGCGCCGTTGGTCAGGTGGTCGTCGCCGCGGATGATGTGGGTGACATTCATGTCGTGGTCGTCCACCACCACCGCCAGCATGTAGGTCGGGTTGCCGTCGGAGCGCAGCAGCACCAGATCGTCGAGATCGGAGTTCTGCCAAACCACGCGGCCCTGCACCTGGTCCTCGATCACGGTCTCGCCGGTGAGCGGGGCCCGTAACCGGATCACCGGCTTGACCCCGGGCGGTGCCTCGGACGGGTCGCGGTCGCGCCAGCGCCCGTCATAGAGCTTGGAACGGCCCTCGCTACGGGCGGCCTCGCGCATTTCGGTAAGCTCTTCCGGGCTGGCATAGCAGCGGTAGGCCTTGCCGGCCGCCAGCAACTGCTCGGCGATCTGGCGGTGGCGCGCAGCGCGCGAATACTGGAACACGATCTCACCGTCCCAGATGAGCCCCAGCCAGGTGAGCCCATCGATGATGGCGGCGATGGCCGCGGCCGTGGAGCGCTCGCGGTCGGTGTCCTCGATGCGCAGCAGCATCTTGCCGCCATACCGGCGCGCATAGAGCCAGTTGAACAGCGCGGTGCGGCCGCCGCCAATATGGAGGAAGCCGGTGGGGGAAGGCGCAAAACGGGTAACGACGGGCTCGTTCATCGCTGGCCTAGTACCATAGTTGCGGTGGAAGGTGTCAGCGCAATTGACATCGAGCCAAGTGCCACGTCATGGCATAGGCCGCTTGCGGGTTGGCGGCCGCATCATAGAGTCGAACTTGAAATCGAGGAAGCATGGCCACGGACGATAAGGCAAGCGTCAATCCGGCACCGGCTGAGGCCGGCCGCGATTTCATCCGCGACATCGTCAAGACCGATCTCGATGCCGGGCGCGTCAAAGCGGTGGTCACCCGCTTTCCACCCGAGCCGAACGGCTACCTGCATATTGGCCACGCCAAGGCGATCTGCCTGAACTTCGGCATTGCCGAGGAATTCGGCGGCCGCTGTCATTTGCGTTTCGACGATACCAATCCGACCAAAGAAGAGCAGGAATATATCGACGCCATCGAGCGCGACGTGCGCTGGCTCGGCTTCGATTGGGGCGATCACCTCTATCACGCCTCCGACTATTTCGAGCGCCTATATAGCTGGGCCGAGGATCTGATCCGCGCCGGCAAGGCTTATGTCGACGACCAGACGCAGGACGAGATCCGCGCCAACCGCGGTACCTTGACCGAGCCGGGCAGAAACAGCCGGTTCCGCGACCGCCCGGTGGAGGAGAGCATCGACCTGTTCCGCCGCATGCGGGCCGGCGAATTCGGGAATGGCGCGCGGGTGCTGCGCGCCAAGATCGACATGGCCTCGGGCAATATCAACCTGCGCGATCCGGTGCTCTACCGCATTCTGAATGCTCCGCATCCGCGCACCGGCACGACGTGGAAGATCTATCCGAGCTACGACTTCGCGCACGGCCAGTCGGACGCCATCGAGGGCATCACCCATTCGATCTGCACGCTCGAATTCGAAGACCATCGCCCGCTCTATGACTGGTGCATCGCCAATCTGAATGTGCCGTCAAAGCCGCATCAGTACGAATTCGCGCGCCTCAATCTCACTTACACGGTGCTGTCCAAGCGCGTGCTTACCGAATTGGTGCGCAGCGGCCATGTGACCGGCTGGGACGATCCGCGCATGCCGACAATCGCCGGCTTGCGCCGGCGCGGCGTGCCGCCAGAAGCAATCCGCGATTTCATCAAGCGCATCGGAGTCGCCAAGGCCAACAGCCTGGTCGATGTCGGCATGTTCGAATTCTCGGTGCGCGAGGCGCTCAACAGAACCGCGCTGCGGCGTATGGCGGTGCTCAAGCCGCTCAAGGTAGTGATCGAGAATTATCCAGAAGGGCAGAGCGAGGAACTGGACGCGGTCAATCATCCCGACAACCCGGCGGCCGGCGCGCGCAAGATAAAATTCGGCCGTGAACTCTTAATCGAGCAAGAAGACTTCATGGAGAACCCGCCGAAGAAATTCTTCCGATTGTCACCCGGTATGGAAGTGCGGCTGCGCTACGCCTATTTCATCACCTGCCGCGAGGTGGTGAAAAACGCCCAGGGCGCGGTGGTCGAACTGCGCTGCACTTACGATCCAACGACCAAGGGCGGCAACGCGCCGGACGGCCGTAAGGTGAAGGCTACCATCCATTGGGTGTCGGCCGCCCATGCCATGGCCGCCGAGGTGCGGCTGTACAATCCGCTGTTCGTTAAGCCCGATCCGAGCGGGGCTGAGAATTTTACCGCCGATCTCAATCCGAATTCATTGGAGGTACTCGATGGCGCCCGCCTCGAGCCGGCGCTCGCCGATGCCAAACCAGAAGTGCCGGTGCAGTTTGAACGCCAGGGCTATTTTTGCCTCAATCCGGCGTCGAAGCCCGAGCGGCTGATCTTTGCCCGAACTATCGGCCTGCGCGACACCTGGGCGAAGGACCAAGTCAAGGAAAAGGCGGCAGGCTGACGCCATCTCCCCTCACGGATTTGTACGTGGGCGTTCGCAACCGTTCTCCTAGTCATAACCTGTAGCTGAGATAGCATAGGGTCAGGTTGCGTGAGCCTTGGGGGCGCCGCGCCCATGGCCCAGAACGACCAGAGTCGGACGCGAATTATTCTATCGAACCAAGACGCGAAGGGTAGAGACCGCCATTCCCGCCGAGCACGACTTGGTTATTTCACTGTCCGGCAAGGTGCTCGATGACGCTTTGAACTACGGTATCCTCATCGATCTCGGCATCATGCTGTTCGTGCGCGTTGATACCAAGGTCCATTTGAAGCTGGCCTATCTTTATTTCATCCTAATGGGATTGTGCGATTACGGGTATTTCAAATCTGTGGGCGATTTCCTGCAGATAATGCGGTTCTACCTGCCGGTCGTCTTTCCAAAACTATTTCGGATCGCGCCCAAAGGCGACAAACCGCTCGCAATTGCTTTCGAGAAGCCTGATTGTCGCTAACGGGACGCTCAATACCGCCGAAACAGCCCGACCATCTTGCCCTGGATGCGTACGCGGTTGGGCGGCAGGATGCGCACCTCGTAGGACGTATTGGCCGGCTCGAGCGCGATCGAGGCTCCGCGACGGCGGAAACGCTTGAGGGTGGCTTCCTCGGCGTCGATCAGCGCCACTACGATGTCGCCGGTCTCGGCGGCTTCGGATTTGCGGATTAGCGCGATGTCGCCGTCGAGAATGCCGGCTTCGATCATCGAATCGCCGCGCACCTCGAGCGCGAAATGCTCGCCGGCGGTCAGCAGGTCGGCCGGCATGTTGATGACATGGCTGCGGGTCTGGATCGCCTCGATCGGCGTGCCGGCGGCGATGCGGCCCATGACCGGCACCGCGATTGGGCGGCGGCCATCGTCGTCATCTTCGGAGTTGACGGAAGCGGACCGCACGCGGCCGAGGTCGCCCTCGATCACACTCGGCCTGAAGCCGCGCGAGCGGCCGCCGCTGATGCCGTGGGCGACCGAGTCGGGCAGCTTGATCACTTCGATGGCGCGCGCCCGGTTGGGCAGGCGACGGATGAAGCCGCGTTCCTCCAGCGCAGTGATCAGCCGGTGGATGCCGGATTTGGAACGCAGGTCGAGGGCGTCCTTCATTTCATCGAACGAGGGGGGTATCCCGGCCTCAGTCAGCCGTTCGTGAATGAAGCGCAGGAGCTCGAACTGCTTGCGGGTCAGCATTTATCTCTCCCCGGCTCTTTCTTTTGCTAGGTCTTTAGCCGGCCCTTTTTGGGGAACCAGCTAGAAACAAATCATGAACGGACACTATCTGTTCGATATGTGTTCTGCAACCATTTAATTTGGAGTGAAAAATGCGAAAGGCCGCTAGGGGGCGAGCTTAAGGATGACGCAGTGTGAACCGGCCGCCGCCGCCGGTGCGTTTGGTTCGCGAATCAGCAGGCAATCCGCCTTGGCGAGGGGGGCCATCAGGGAACTGTCCTGGGCCGGCAGCGGGGTCGCGTCCGGGCCGTCCGGGCCTAGGATGAGTGTTGCCCGCATGTAGTCGGCCCGCTCATCATTGGCCGGTAAGTTGCAGCCGAGTCGGGCTGGCTCCGCGACGCGCTCGACATCTTTGCGGCCGGAGAGCTTCCGGATCAGCGGCACCAGGAACAGGAAGGCGCAGACATAGGACGACACCGGGTTCCCGGGCACGCCCAGCACCTGCATGTCGCCCAGCCGGCCATGCATCATCGGCCGGCCAGGGCGCAGCGCCACCCGCCAGAACGACAGCGCGAGCCCTTCGTTGGCGAGCGCCCGCTGTACCAGGTCGTGCTCGCCGACCGAGGCGCCACCGCTGGTGATCAGAATATCGGCGCCCCAGTCGCGCGCCCGCCGCACCGCCGCCGCGATGTCCTCGACGCGGTCAGGCACGATGCCGAAGTCGCTCACCTCGGCGCCTTCGCTGCGCGCCATGGCGCTGAGGGCGAAGCCGTTGGAATAGACGATCTCGCCGGGCGAAGGCTTGCTGCCGGGCGCCACCAGTTCGTCGCCAGTGCCGAGCACCGCCACTTTGGGCCGGCGGTGCACGCTCAATGTCGGATAGTTCATAGCGGCGGCGAGCATCAGGTCGCGGTCGCTAAGACGGCGGCCTTTGCGCAGCAATGTCTGGCCTTGCGTGAAATCGATGCCTTGGTCGCGCACATTGCGGCCCTGGGCGGTCGCCTTCTGGATCGTCACCGTGTCGCCCACGCGCGCGGTGAGCTCCTGGATCACCACGGTGTCGGCGCCCGCCGGCATCACGCCGCCAGTGAAGATGCGCGCGGCTTGGCCGGCTTTCACCTCGCCTTCAAAAGGATGCCCGGCGGCGACTTCGCCAATGAGCTTCAGTTTGACCGGCGCTTGCGCCACGTCGGCGGCGCGCACCGCATAACCGTCCATGGCCGAAACCGCGGCCGGCGGCTGCGTGCGCAACGCGTTCAAGTCTTCGGTGAGCACGCGGCCGAGCGCTTCGTCGAGCGCAACCGTCTCCGCCGGCAGAGCGCGCGCATCGGCCAGCACGCGCTGCAAAGCTTCGGCGACCGGCATCAACGACACGATTAATCCTCCGCGCGGTAGTCGCCGGACTTGCCTCCACGCTTCTCGAGCAGGCGAATGCCCTCGATGCGCATGCCGCGTTCGACCGCCTTGACCATATCGTAGATGGTAAGGCACGCGATCGATACCGCGACCAGCGCTTCCATTTCGACGCCGGTCTGCCCGGTCACTTTCACCGTCGCGCGCACCAGGAAGCCTGGCAGGGCATGTTCCGGATCGATGTCGATCTCAACCTTAGTGATTGGCAGCGGGTGACAGAGCGGGATCAGTCCGTGGGTGCGCTTGGCCGCCATGATGCCGGCCAGCCGCGCGGCGCCCAGCACGTCGCCCTTCAGGGCGTTGCCGGCGAGTACCAAATCGAGCGTCTCCTTGCGCATGATCACGCGGCCTTCCGCGATGGCGAGCCGCTCGGTCAAGTTCTTGGCGGAGACGTCGACCATATGCGCCTGACCGCGCGGGTCGATATGGGTGAGTTCGGTATTGGTCATCAAAGGCGCGCGCTTCGCCTTCGGTTTGGCGCGCCGCGGCGCCGACTTTTTACGCCGCGCGACGGTTTTATTAGCGCGTGCCATGGCTCACTCCGCCGCCGTGCGACGTGGCTTCCGCGCGAGCAGGGCGCGGGTGGCGGCAGTGACGTCGACTTGCCGCATAAGGCTTTCGCCGACCAGGAAGGTGGAAATGCCGATGCGAGCGAGTCGGGCGAGGTCAGCGGGCGTGTTAAAACCGCTTTCGGCGACCACGATGCGGTCCCGCGGGATTTTCGGAGCCAAATGCTCGCTGACGGCGAGGGAGGTATTAAAGGTGCGCAGATCCCGATTGTTGATGCCGATCAGCCGCGAGTTTAGCTTGAGAGCCCGCTCAAGCTCATCTTCTTGATGAACTTCTATTAATATGTCCATGCCATTGGCAAAACTAGTATCTTCGATCTTTTTGGCGACCGCATCGTCGATGGCAGCCATGATGATCAGGATGCAATCGGCGCCGAGCGCGCGCGATTCCACCACCTGATATGGCTCGTAGATGAAATCCTTGCGCAGAACCGGCAAGCCAATGGCATTGCGCGCCGCGCCGAGGAATTCCGGTTTGCCCTGGAACGAGGGCCCATCGGTGAGCACGGACAGACAGGTCGCGCCGCCCGCCTCATAGGCTTTGGCGAGCGTCGGCGGATCGAAATCGGCGCGGATCAATCCCTTCGACGGGCTCGCCTTCTTGATTTCGGCAATCAGCGCGTAGTCTCCGGCGGCAATCCGCCGTTCGATCGCCTTCAGGAACCCGCGCGGGGGTGTTGCCGCCTTGGCCTCGCGTTCGAGTTGGCCGAGGGGGCGCGCAATTTTGGCCGCCGCGATCTCCTCGCGCTTGTAAGCCTCGATCTTGGCCAGGATGTCGGACAAAATTACACCTCCACGGCGTTGGACACCGCGATCAGGCGGTCGAGCCGGCCCTCGGCTTCGCCGCTGTCGATCGATTTGGCGGCGAGTGCCGCGCCTTCCTTCAAGCTCTTGGCCTTTCCAGCGACGATCAGCGCTGCGGCGGCATTGAGGATCGACACATCGCGAAACGGCCCGGCTTTGCCTTTGAGCACGTCGAGCAGCGCTTTGGCATTCTCGCCGGCTTCCCCGCCGCGCAGCGCTTCCGGCTTGACTCGTTTGAGGCCGGCATCCTCGGGCGTTACCTCGAAGCTGCGGATTCTTCCGTGTTCGAGCGCGGCCACGCTGGTCGCCCCGGAAGTGGTGATTTCGTCGAGGCCGTCGGAGCCGTGTACCACCCAGACGCATTCCGAGCCGAGATTTTTGAGCACCTGCGCCATCGGCTCGATCCAATGTTTGGAAAAGGTGCCGATCATCTGTCGCTTGACGCTGGCCGGATTCGACAGCGGCCCGAGCAGATTGAAGATGGTGCGGGTGCCGAGTTCGATGCGGGTAGGACCCACGTTCTTCATCGCCGGATGATGCGCGGGCGCGAACATGAAGCCGATGCCGGCTTCGCGAATGCAAGCGCCCACCTGCGCGGCATTGAGTTCGATCTTGACGCCGAGCGCCTGCAGCACGTCGGCCGCGCCGGATTTCGACGACAGCGCGCGGTTGCCGTGCTTGGCGACTGGCACGCCAGCGCCGGCGACGATGAAGGCGGCGCAAGTCGAGATATTGAACGAGCCGGAGGCATCGCCGCCGGTGCCGACCACGTCGATCGCGTCGGGCGGCGCTTTCACGCCCAGCATCTTGGCGCGCATGGTAGTGACCGCGCCGGTGATCTCGTCGACGGTTTCCCCGCGAACGCGCAAGCCCATCAGCAGCGCACCCATCTGCGAGGGCGTCGCATCACCCGACATCATGCTGTCGAAGGCGGAGGCCGCTTCCGCGCGGGTGAGGCTCACGCCAGTCGCGACCTTGGCGATGAGCGCTTTGAAATCGTCGGCCATGGGCTTAGCCCGCTACATGTGCGGGCGACTTGCGCGCCGACTCTGCGCTCGATTTCCGCCCACGCTGCTTGCTCCAGGCGGCGGCAAGATCGAGGAAATTCTTCAGCATCAGGTGGCCGTGCTCGGAGGCGATACTTTCGGGATGGAACTGCACGCCGTGCACTGGCAGGGTGGCATGCGCGAGACCCATCACCAAGCCATCGTCTGTTTCGGCGTTGACGGAGAACTCGCGCGACATGCTGGCGCGCTCGACCACTAGCGAATGATAGCGCGTGGCGTGGAACGGCCCGTTGATGCCGCGGAACACACCGGTGCCGGTGTGCTTGATCTCGAACACTTTACCATGCGCCGGTGTCGCGCGCACGACTTTGCCGCCGAATGCTTGTCCGATCGCCTGATGCCCGAGACAGACGCCGAGGATCGGAATGCTCGGCGCGGCCTTGGCGATGAGATCGAGGCAGATGCCGGCTTCGTTCGGCGTGCAGGGGCCGGGCGAGAGCACGATGGCTTCCGGTTCGGCGGCGATCACGTCGGCGGCCGAAATCTTATCGTTGCGATGCACGACTACATCCGCCCCCAACCCGCCCAGGTAATGGAACAGGTTAAAGGTGAAGCTGTCGTAGTTGTCGATCAAAACGATCATGTTTTCGTGCCCGCTCAAGGTCTTAAGACCACGCTTGAGGGGGGTCAAGCAGGCGTCATTTCGGCACGATGTCGGGCGGCGGGATAACCATCTCCCGCAAACGCCGGTTGATTTCCTCATTGGAGACCGGTGCGGCGGGCGCGCGGGTGCTCTCGGCGGCGTTCTCGCCGATGTGCACCAGCTTAGGGATCAGCAGCACGACGATGAGCAGCATCCACTGCGCCAGCAAGAACGGAATGAGCGCCCGCACGAAGGGGCGGAACGGCGCCGGATTCTTGGACGCGCCGCGCACCATCATCAGCGCATAGCCGAACGGCGGCAGCAGGAAACTGGACTGCAAGGAGAGCAGCACCAGCACCGCCACCCAGCGCGCGTCGGCGACGCGCACGAGCAGCGGCGGAATGACGATCGGCACGATGACGAAAATGATCTCGAAGGCGTCGAGCACGAAAGCGCACAGTCCGATGACGCCGAGGATGACCGCCGTCGCCAGAACGTCGCCACCTGGAATACCGGCAACCAGACTATCAACCAGCCGGTCGGTGCCGAGCAGCCGCAGGATCAGGGTAAACGTGGTGGCCGCGATCAGCAGCGAGAACAGCGAGCCGGTGATGGCGATGGCGTCATGCAGGAGTTCGCGTAACACGGCGCCGTGCAGCCGACCGCTGATCAGACCGGCACTCAGCAAGGTGAAGGCGCCCATCGCCGCCGCTTCGACGGCATAAAAGTATCCGGTGGCTACGCCGCCAAGCAGCGCCAGCAGCGCGAATAGCGCGAACCCGGCAAGGATGCCTTCTTGCACCGTCAGGCGTTCGCGCGCGGGCGAGAGAGCGTGACTGCGACCGGCACGCCACGCCAGCAGCAGACACAGGGTCAGAAAGATCCCGGCCGGCACCAAGGCGGAGTGAAAAACGTCTTGCGTGTTGATGACGCGATCGATGCGGCCCGTCTGCGTTACCGCATAGGTGTGGGCGTTCAACATCGCATCGCTGAGCAGAATGAGCACCAGCGAGGGCGGCACCAAGACGCCGAGAGTGCTGGCGACCGCGATGACGGCGTCGCGCGTGGCCGCTGGCACGCCCTCGGCGGTGAGTCGCGGCGCCACCACGCGCGAGAGGCCGAGCACACTGGCACCGACCGAGCCGTTCATCGGGCCGAGCAGGGCGCCAAGGAGCATTCCGGAGACCAGCGGCGCCGACGCCAGCTTCGTCAATATCGCATTGCTGGTGTGATAGAGCGCATCGGCCACCGGTAGCCGACCGAGCAGCAGGCCCATTGTCACATAGAGCGGCAGCGCCTGCAGAAGATCGTTGTCGAACAGATTGATTAGCCGGCCAGGCAAAGCCCACAGCAGCGAAAACGGAATCGTATCAGTGGCGAGACCGAGCGCCGCGCCGAGGCTGGCCACCGCGATCAGGACAAACGCGGCGGGCAGACCGGTGGAAATGATCCCGACGCCGACCAGGATCAGAAGCGCAAAGCCACTCCATTCCATCAGGCGTCATCCGCGGGTTTGGCGCGGAAAATATCGACGGCAGCCTGTGCGATGATTACGGCCGCCATCAACCACAACGCCGCCTTGATGATGAAATAACCGGGATTGATGGTGTCGGCAAATGCTTCCAGCCCGAGCACCGACGACACCACGATGCCCTTGGCGGTGAACAGCACGAACAGCGCCCAGGGCAGGATCCCGAGAGCGGCGCCCAATTGCTTAAGGCGGCGGCGCGTGCGCGCCGAGTAGAGTTGCGCCAGCGTGTCGGCAGCGAGATGGGTGCCAGCGCGCGTCGCGGCGGTGACGCTGACCGCCACAAACAGCGCAAAAATTATCTGGCCGAGATCATTCGCCTCGCGCGAATAGCCGCGCACGATGTCACGCAACGGCCATTGCAGGAACAATAGCAGGACGAGCGGCAGCGCCAGCCACTGTGCGGCGCCAACGATGTAGCCGATCAGGCGATCGAGGCGTTGCAGGAAGGTCACGGTGGGCACTCAAACATTTAGGGCACCCGGTTGCGTTACTGCCCGCGCTTAGCCGCGCTGGCAAATCGGCGGGCTTCCTCGGCGGCGCGGAACAAGGCCTTCGCCTTGTTGATGCATTCCTGCTGCTCGAAGGAGGGTTCGCTGTCAGCGACAATGCCGGCGCCGGCCTGCACATACATGGTACCGCCCTTCACCAGCGCGGTGCGCAGCACGATGCAGGTATCCATCTCGCCGGCGGCGGAGAAATAGCCGACGGCGCCGGCATAGAGCCCGCGTTTTTCCTTCTCCAGCTCGTCGATGATCTGCATTGCGCGCACTTTCGGCGCGCCCGAAACGGTGCCGGCGGGGAATCCGGCGGTCAGCGCATCAAGCGCGTCGCGGTTGGCGCTAAGCTTGCCCTCGACGTTGGAGACGATGTGCATCACGTGGCTGTAGCGCTCGACAAAGAACTGATCGGTGACCTTGACGCTGCCGATCTGGGCGACGCGGCCGACATCGTTGCGGCCGAGATCGAGCAGCATCAAATGCTCGGCACGCTCCTTCGGATCGGCGAGCAGTTCCTCTTCCAATATTTTATCTTCATGCGGAGTCGCCCCGCGCGGCCTTGTGCCGGCGATCGGGCGAATGGTCACCACATCGCCGGCGACCTTGACCAGGATCTCCGGGCTCGATCCGGCGACGGCGAAGCTGCCGAAATCGAGGAAGTAAAGATAGGGCGACGGATTGGTCCGCCGCAGCGCGCGATAGAGCGAGAACGGCGGCAGCGTGAACGGCGCCTCGAAGCGCTGCGCCAGCACGATCTGGAAGGCATCGCCGGCGGTGATGTAGTCCTTGGCCTTGCGCACCATGGCCTTGTATTCGTCCGGCGTGGTGTTGGATTTCGGCGGCACGTCAAGCGGGCCCTCGTCGCATTCCGCGAGCGACATATCCAGCGGCCGGTCGAGGCTTTCGACAACGCCGGACAGCCGCTCGACCGCGCGCGTGAGCGCCGTCTTGGCGTCGATGCCCTTTTCCGGCCGTACCGGCGTGACCACAGTGATCGAATCCTTCACCGCGTCGAACACCACGATAATGGTCGGGCGCACCAGCATCGCGTCGGGAATGTCGAGCGGATCTGGATTGGGCGGCGGCAATTCTTCCATCAAGCGCACCATGTCGTAGCCGAGATAGCCGAACACGCCGGCCGCCATCGGCGGCAGGCTGTCGGGCAATTCGATGCGGCTTTCAGCGATAAGCGTGCGCAACGCCTTGAGCGGTGGCTCCGGGCAGGACACGAAAGCGTCCGGTTTTAATCGCGCGCTCCGATTGACCTCGGCGCGCGCGCCGTTGGCCCGCCAGATCAGATCGGGGTCGATGCCGATGATGGAATGGCGGCCGCGCACCGCACCGCCTTCCACCGACTCTAGCAGGAAACTCATCGGCTTACCGCCGCCGAGCTTAAGGAAGGCCGAGACCGGCGTTTCTAGGTCGGCGACCAGTGTGGTCCACACCACCTGCGCCTGGCCGCGGCCGTAACCTTCGGCGAATGCGGTTTCCGACGGCTCGATCTGCATGGGATCAGTAGTCGCCGGTGTTGCCGGTATTGGCCGGTGCGCCGCCGAAGACTTGGGTGAGCGCCTGCTGGTTGAGCGTGACGCCGAAATCGCTTTCGAGCCGCGTGACATAGGCGCCGACAATATCGTCGGTGTAGGAGTTCTGCAGTGAGGTCGTGATCGTCTTGCTTGCAATGGGATCGAGCGTGGGATCCACGATGTCGGTCACCTGGAAAACGAAATGCGCGGTTACTTGATCGCCCGCGGTGCTGGCCGGCACGCCCTTGGGCGACTTGAAGGCCGCATCGACCAGCTTGGCCGGCGCGAAGCCGCCTCGCTTGCCGCGCTGCAGTTCGGTTGCCGTTACCACTTTCAGGCCGGACTCGGTGGCGAGCTGGGCCAGCGTGGTGCCGGCTTTGAGCTTGCCGACCATGTCGTCAGTTTTGGCTTGCAGGCGCTTGGCGATCTCGTCGTCGCGCCAGCGCGCCTCGACCTGATCTTTCACCTCGTCGAGCGTGCGTTCGCGAGCGGGCGTTATGCCGGTGACGTCATACCAGAGATAACCGCCATTCGGCAGTTGCAGCGGATCGTTGTCGACGCCAACGTCGCTGCCGAACCCCGCGGCGATAGCGTCCGGCGTCGTCGGCAGGTCGGCGATAGGCTTGCCGTCCGGGCCGCGGCCGGAGCGGTCGACCGCGTCGATGGTGAGGGACGTGAGGCCGAGCTTCTTGGCGGTCTCGGCCAGCGTCGAGCCGGCGGCGCGCTCGTCGTCGAACTTGTCGCGCAGATTTCCGATCTCAGTTTTGGCGCGGTTCTCGGCGATCTCGCGTTTGACCTGCGGCGCGACCTCCTCATAGGTCTTCTGGTTTCCCGGCTCGATTTTTCCGATTTGCAGCAGCACGGTGCCGAAACGGCCTTTGACAGGCGTGCTGACCTCGCCCGCTTTGAGCGCGAAGGCGGCGTCGGCGACGGCTGGGTCGATGACGTCGGCCTTCGTTACCATGCCGACATCGGTATCGCTGTCCTTCAAGCCGCGTTCCTTGGCGAGATCGGCGAGGCTCGCGCCCTTGGCGATGCGCTCATGCGCGGCCGCCGCCTCTTCCGGATTTGGGAACACGATCTGGTGCAGCTCGCGACGCTCGGGCGTGCCATAGCTCGCTTTGTGCTGCTCGTAATAAGTCTTTGCCTCGGCATCGAACACCGCGTCCGGCTTGGCGAGGTCGGCCGGCGACATCGAGAGCAAGGTAATTTTGCGATATTCGGGGGCGCGGAACAAAACCTTGCGCTCCTCGAAAAATTTGCTGAGCAACTCGGGCGTCGGCGCCGGAATATCGCCGGCCTGCGCCGGACCCAAGGCCAGATACTCGATCGTGCGTTTCTCGTTTTGATATTGATTGAGCGCCGTCATCGCCGTGACCGGCACGTTAAATTCGCCGCCGACACTGTACGCGATCTGCCGGCGCAGGATCACGCGTCGCTGCTCCTCGACAAAGCGGCCTTCGGTAAAGCCGGCTTGCCGGATGATCTCGACGAAGCGCGAATGGTCGAACTGGCCGTTAAGCCCGCGGAAACTGGGGTCGTTAGTGATGCGGTTGGCGATCTCGTCGTTGCTAATGCCGAGCCGTAACGCCTTCGCCTGTTGATCGAGCGTGGTTTCGGCCACCAACTGGCTAAGCACCTGCCTGTCGATGCCGGTCGCGCGCGCCTGGTCGGGCGTGATTGGCCGGCCAACCTGGCGGCTGAGCTGCTGCAAGTGATCGGTGTAATATTGGCGGAACTGTTCGGTCGAGATCTCGGTGTTGCCGATCTTGAGTGCCGAATTGAGTCCGAAGCCACGGAAAATATCGCCGATGCCCCAGATCGCGAAGCTGATGATCAATCCGCCCATAACGACGGCCATCACGGCCTTGCCGACCCAGGTCGAAGTGGCTTTGTGGATACCGCGGAGCATTGGGCTGCGTTCTTCCCGGACGACGGTGACGGCTGAATGAATGGCTGGTCGCGCCCTTATAGGGAGCGGGCCAACTCCTTGCAACTCAAGAAGGATCGGCTTGCGGCCGGGCGGCTCTGGCGCCCGCGAAGCGGGTCTGATAACCGCACGCGGATAAGGACCTAAACATGTCGTCGGCCGACCTAATGCCACTGGTGGCGGGAAACTGGAAGATGAATGGGCTTGCAGTCTCCGAGGGCGAGCTTGCCAAGATCGTCAATGGTGCGGCCGGGTTCAAAGCCAATCTGATGGTGTGCCCGCCGGCCACTCTGGTTGCAAGCTTTGCCGCCGCCGCGCGCGGCTCCGCGGTTGCCATCGGCGGGCAGGATTGCCATGCCGAGCCGTCCGGCGCCCATACCGGCGATATTGCCGCCGAAATGCTCAAGGATGCCGGCGCCGTGGCGGTGATCGTCGGCCATTCCGAGCGCCGCACCGACCATCATGAAACCGACGCCCAGGTGCGCGCCAAGGCCATAGCCGCGCGCCGCGCGGGCTTGCTCGCGATTGTCTGTATCGGCGAGCAGCGCACCGAGCGCGAGGACGAGCAGACCCTGGCGGTGATCGGCCGCCAGCTCGACGGCTCGCTGCCCGATGGCAGTGCGAGCGCCAATCTGGTGATCGCGTACGAACCGGTCTGGGCGATCGGCACCGGGCTGACCCCGACAGCGGCCGACGTGGCCGAAGCCCATGCCTTCATCCGTAAACGGCTGGAGACGCGCTTCGGCGCCGAAGGCAGCCGCATCCGCATCCTCTATGGCGGCTCGGTCAAGCCGGCCAATGCCAAGGAGCTGCTGACAATTGCCGATGTGAACGGTGCCTTGGTCGGGGGCGCCAGCCTGAAAGCGGCCGATTTCCTCGGTATTGCGGCGATTTACCGCTAGGCGCGGCAAGGGTGGAAAAGCCTTCCCCGATCGTGTAGAGACCGCGGCGAATTCCTATATACCTCGCGAAGCGCCGTCTGGGCGGACAGCCCAGAACGGCCGGTTTGAACGGATTGAGACCTGATGCAGCACGTCGTTATCGTGATCCACCTGATTCTGGTGCTCGCCTTGATCGGCGTGGTGCTGCTGCAGAAGTCGGAGGGCGGCGGGCTCGGCATCGGTGGAAGCGGCGGCGGCGGATTCATGAGCAGCCGCGGCACCGCCAACTTGCTCACGCGCGCCACCGCGGTCCTGGCCGGCCTGTTCTTCGCGACCAGCCTCATTCTGTCGATCCTGGCCGGCTTGAATCGCAAGCCGGCCTCGATCCTGCAAGGCGGCCAAAGCGCACCGACCGCGCCGGGACCTGCCGCACCGCTTAGTCCGGGTGGGCTTCTCAAAGATTTAGAGGGCGCGCCCACGGCTCCGCCGGCCGCTCCCGCGGCGCCATCCGGGCCGCAGGTACCGCAATCGAAATAAAGAGCTGAAGAAGGGCCGGGAAACCGGCCCTTCCCGTTAGGTATCAGGTCTGAGTGGAAAGGCCGCAACGCCTTTCAGGTGAAAAATGAAAATACCGACGCAACGGTCTTTGATTTTGATGGTTTTCCCATTTGCACACAGGCGCAAACATGGTCTGAGTTTTTCGCGCTCGTCGAATCGATTCGCGGGGATTACAGGTTAGGCCCCATGGCGCGGTACATTTTCATCACCGGCGGCGTGGTCTCCTCACTGGGTAAGGGTCTCGCATCCGCGGCGCTCGGCGCGCTGCTGCAGGCGCGCGGCTACAAGGTCCGTCTGCGCAAGCTCGATCCCTATCTCAACGTCGATCCTGGCACGATGTCGCCGTATCAGCACGGCGAGGTGTTCGTCACTGACGACGGCGCCGAGACCGATCTCGACCTCGGCCATTACGAGCGTTTCACCGGCCGGCCGGCCACCCGCCAGGACAACATCACCACCGGCCGCATCTACCAGGACATTTTGAGCAAGGAGCGGCGCGGCGACTATCTCGGCGCCACCATCCAGGTCATCCCGCACGTCACCAACGCCATCAAGGATTTCATCCGCGAGGGCAATGACGGCTTCGACTTCGTGCTGTGCGAAATCGGCGGCACGGTCGGCGACATCGAAGGCCTGCCGTTCTTCGAGGCGATCCGGCAACTGGGCAATGATCTGCCGCGCCATCACGCGGTCTACATTCATTTGACGCTCCTGCCGTTCATACCGAGCGCGGGCGAACTGAAAACAAAGCCCACGCAGCATTCAGTCAAGGAACTGCGCTCGATCGGCATCCAGCCCGACATATTATTGTGCCGCACCGACCGCCCGATCCCGGTAGGCGAACGGCGCAAGCTCGCGCTGTTTTGCAATGTGCGCGAACTCGCGGTGATCGAAGCGCGCGACGTCGACAACATCTATGCGGTGCCGGAGGCCTATCACGAGGCCGGCCTCGATCGCGAGGTGCTGGAGGCCTTCGGTCTCGATCCGGTCGCTGAGCCCAATTTGGCGCGCTGGCGGCTGATCAACGAGCGCGTGCGCAATCCGGAAGGCGACGTCACCATCGCCATTGTCGGAAAATATACCGGCCTGAAAGACGCCTATAAGTCGCTGATCGAAGCGCTCTCGCACGGCGGCATCGCCAACAAGGTCAAGGTCAATCTCGATTGGATCGAGTCGGAAGTGTTCGAGAACGAGGACCCGGCGCCGTTTCTCGAGCACGTCAACGGCATTCTGGTGCCCGGCGGCTTCGGCCAGCGTGGCGCCGAAGGCAAGATCAAGGCCGCGCAATTCGCCCGTGAGCGCCACCTGCCGTATTTCGGCATCTGCTTCGGCATGCAGATGGCCGTCCTGGAAGCGGCGCGCAATCTCTGCGGCATCGAGCACGCCAATTCGACCGAGTTCGGCCCGACAGCCGAGCCGGTGGTCGGCCTGATGACCGAATGGCTCAAGGGCAATGAGTTACAGCGGCGCATCGACGGCGGCGACCTCGGCGGCACCATGCGGCTGGGGGCCTATCCGGCCACGCTCGCGCGCGGTAGCCATGTCGCCGGCATCTATGGCGCGACGGAAATCTCCGAACGCCACCGCCACCGCTACGAGGTCAATACCAGCTACAAGGGCCGGCTCGAGCAGCGCGGCATGCGTTTCTCCGGCATGTCGCCCGACGGCATCCTGCCCGAGATCATCGAATACGAGGACCATCCCTGGTTCATCGGCGTGCAGTTCCATCCCGAGCTGAAATCGCGGCCGTTCGAGCCGCATCCGCTGTTCGCCTCGTTTATCGGCGCGGCGGTCGAGCAGAGCCGGCTGGTGTAGGTCGCTCGTCAGGATATCTTTGACATATTCGCGCTCTAGCCCACTGTCAGGGTGTTCTTGACAGAGGAGTTCTCATCATGCGTCTGAAATGGGGACCGTTTGCCGGGAAGCGCAGAGCGCAAAAGCTGTTCTGCTCGTTCTGCGGCAAGGATTCCGACACCGTCAACGCGTTGCTCGCCGGCCCCGCGGTCTTTATCTGCGATAACTGTGTCGACCACTGCAATAAGATCCTCGGTGGTGAGATTCCCCCACCGTTAGAGTCGAATTGGGACATATTCCGACGAGCTTCTGCTCAGCCTGCTTGCGCACTCGTCCACGATCGCCAACGACGCCAGCGAATTCCTGCGCCGGCACGTCGACCTCTTGCGGAAGCGCGGCTTATCGTGGGCCGACATCGGCGCTGCGCTCAGCATCTCACGCCAGGCGGCATGGGAACGATTTTCGTGACACGATCTGATATTCGATACGGATGTAGGCGGTGCCCGTTGACCGGGCGGCTTGACCGCTTCATGGTCGCGCCCGCGAGGGCAAATCGTCTTGCACAATAGCCAAAAAGCCAACGCCACCGTTTCAATCGGCGCCGTGCGCTTCGGCAACGCGTTGCCGATGGCGCTGATCGCCGGACCCTGCGCGCTGGAAAGCCGCGCGCATGCGTTGGAAATAGCCGCCGCGCTCAAGCAAATCGCGGCGCGTGTCGGCATCGGGCTCGTCTACAAGACCTCCTTCGACAAGGCCAATCGCACCTCCGTAAAAAGCGCGCGCGGTATCGGGCTTGACGCGGCGCTCCCCATATTCGCGGAAATCCGCGACACACTGAAAATTCCGGTGCTCACCGACGTGCACGACGCCGAGCAATGCGTGCGCGTGGCGTCCGTGGTCGACGTGCTGCAAATCCCCGCTTTCTTGTGCCGGCAGACCGATCTGCTGATCGCCGTTGCCAAGACCGGGAAAGCCGTCAACGTCAAAAAGGGCCAGTTCCTGGCGCCCTGGGACATGCAGAACGTGGTGGAGAAAATCACCGGCGCCGGAAACAAGAATGTGCTGGTGACCGAGCGCGGCGTGTCGTTCGGCTACAACACGCTGGTCTCCGACTTGCGCGCGCTGCCGATCCTTAAGCGCACGACTGGTGTGCCGGTGATTTTCGACGCCACCCATTCGGTGCAGCAGCCGGGCGGGCAGGGCACGTCCTCGGGCGGCGAGCGCGAATTCGTTCCCGTGTTGGCGCGCGCGGCGGTCGCTGTCGGCGTCGCCGGCGTGTTCATCGAAACCCATCAGGATCCCGATCGCGCGCCGTCCGACGGTCCCAACATGATGCCGTTGCAGGAGATGGAGCCGCTGTTGCGCACGCTGGTCGAGTTCGACCGGCTGGCCAAGCGCTGATCTTACTGGCCCTCTCTTCTCCCTCACCCTTACAGGGGGAGGTAAAGAAAAGTCACAAGCCGCATGGGACGCGTTCTCAATCTCATGGCGTTCGTCGTGTTCGCGACGTCGCTGTTCATGCGCTCGGTCGATCCGGTCATCCCGCAGATCGCCAGCGGATTGAACGTCGAGCCGACCACGGCGGCATTACTGTCGACCGGCTTTACATTGCCCTATGCTTTGATTCAGCCGGTGCTGGGCGCGCTGGCCGACATGTTCAGCAAGACGCGACTGATCTCGATCTGCATGCTCATTCTTGGGCTCACCACGATTGCTTGTGGGCTCGCGACCAATTTTGGAACATTGATGACATTGCGCGTGCTGGCCGGAATCACCGCCGGCGGCGTTTTCCCAATCGCGCTCGCCATGGCCGGCGACCGCGTGCCGGTGGCGCAGCGCCAGGTCGCGATCGGAAAACTTTTATTTGCGGCCATGAGCGGCAACCTGCTGGGCGCTTCAGGCGCTGGCGTGATTGGCGACTTAATTGGCTGGCGCGGCGTGTTCTTCGCCACCGGCGCCATCGATCTGATCGCGCTGATGCTGGCGATCCCCGGCTTTCGCGGCATGCACGAGACGCCCGGACGTTTCGATCTATCGAGTTTCATTCCGAACTATCGCGCGGTATTCGGCAATCCATTGGCGAAATATTGTTTCGGTGCCGTTTTCTTGGAAGCGATATTTCTGTTCGGCGTGTTTCCCTACATGGCCGTGCTGCTGCGCAGCGAAGGCGTCACACGCGCCTCCATCGCCGGCGTGGTGATCGCCGGATTCGGCGTTGGCGGCCTCATTTATACGATCATGGTGTCGCGGCTGCTCAATTCCTTTGGCGAGCGGCGTTTGATGGCGGCCGGCGGAATGCTCATGGCATTCGGCCTGGTTGTGATCGCGCTGCGCATGCCCTGGCCGGTCGAATTCGCCAATTTCGTGCTGCTCGGCTTCAGCTTTTATTTCCTGCACGGCTGTCTGCAGGTCTATGTCACCGAGCTGGCGCCGGGCGCCCGTGCATCGGCGACGGCGGGTCATTCGTTTTTCTTCTTTATCGGGCAGGCGCTGGGCCCGGTGGTCTACGGTCTCGGCCTCTCCAGCGGCATCGGCATCATTCCGGTGCTGCTGCTTGGTGCAGTGGCGCTAACCGCGACGGGATGGATTTGCGCCTTGCGCCTGCACCGAAAAAACTAGCCCCGTCCGCGATAGGGCGCGACGCCCTGGTCGGGCACCCAGAGGTTTTTCGGCAATCTGCCGGCCTGCCAGAACACGTCGATCGGCATGCCGCCGCGCGGATACCAGTAGCCGCCGATGCGCAGCCATTTCGGTTTGAGCCGCGCCACCAGCTTCTTGCCGATGGCGATGGTGCAGTCCTCGTGGAAGGCGCCGTGGTTGCGGAAACTGTTCAGAAAAAGCTTGAGCGACTTCGACTCCACTAGGAACCGCGCGGGCACGTAATCGATCACCAGATGCGCGAAATCGGGCTGACCGGTGATCGGGCAAACGCAAGTGAATTCCGGTGCGGTGAAACGGGTGAGGTAGTCGGTGTCCGCGTGCGGATTGGGCACGCGGTCGATAACGGCGTCCTTGGGGGACGCCGGGATGCACGCGGGCCGACCGAGTTGAAGCGTTTTCTTCGGCATAGGCAGACTATTGGCCCGCTTTCTTAGGCCATGACAAGACCCATCGCGGCCTGTAGAAACGCCCCCGAAAACCGGGAACCGCCATGACCGCCATTACCGACATTATCGGCCGCGAAATCCTCGACAGCCGCGGCAATCCGACCGTCGAGGTCGACGTCCTACTCGAGGACGGCTCGAACGGCCGCGCCGCGGTGCCGTCCGGCGCCTCGACCGGGGTGCACGAGGCGGTCGAACTGCGCGACGGCGACAAGGCGCGATACGGCGGCAAGGGCGTGCGCAAGGCGGTCGATGCGGTCAATGGCGAGATCTTTGACGCGCTCGCTGGCATGGACGCCGAGGCGCAGGTCAAGATCGACGAGGCGCTTGTTTCGCTCGACGGCACGCCCAACAAGGGCCGGCTCGGCGCCAACGCCATCCTCGGCGTGTCGCTCGCCGTGGCCAAAGCGGCGGCCGCCGCCAACCACGCGCCGCTCTACCGTTACGTCGGCGGCACCGCCGCTCGCACTTTGCCTGTACCGATGATGAACATCATCAATGGCGGCGTGCATGCTGACAATCCGATCGACTTCCAGGAATTCATGATCATGCCGGTCGGCAGCCCGACCTTCGCCGAGGCGTTGCGCGCCGGATCGGAAATCTTTCACACGCTGCGTGGGCAGCTCAAAGCGGCCGGCCTCAACACCAATGTCGGCGACGAGGGCGGCTTTGCGCCCAACCTGCCGTCCGCCGAAGCGGCACTCGATTTTGTGGTCAAGGCCATTGCACAGGCCGGCTACAAGCCGGGCGGCGACGTGATGATCGCACTCGATCCGGCGGCGAGCGAATTTTACAAGGACGGCGCTTACGTTTACGAAGGCGAGGGCAAGACCCGCTCTAAACAAGAGCAGGCGAAATATCTCGCCGATCTCACCACGCGCTATCCGATCGTCTCGATTGAGGACGGCATGGCTGAGGACGATTGGGAAGGTTGGAAAATCGTTACCGATCTCATTGGCGGCAAGTGCCAACTGGTCGGCGACGATATTTTCGTGACCAACGTGACGCGGCTGGCCAAAGGCATCAAGGAAGGCATCGCCAATTCGATCCTGGTCAAGGTCAACCAGATCGGCACGCTCACCGAGACGCTCGCCACTGTCGAGATGGCGCACAAGGCCGGCTATACCGTGGTGATGTCGCACCGCTCGGGCGAGACGGAAGATTCCACCATCGCCGATCTCGCCGTCGCCACCAATTGCGGGCAGATCAAGACCGGCTCGCTGGCGCGCGCCGACCGCACCTCGAAATACAATCAGCTGCTGCGCATCGAGGAGGAGCTCGGCGCGCAGGCGAAATACGCCGGGCGCGAGGCCTTGAAGGCGCGCGGCTAGGGGTTTTTGCGGCGGCTTGTATTTGCGCTTAGAATTGCCGCCAATTTCGGACCCCGAAAGCTGAGCTGCCGCCATGGACCAGACCACGACCCTCACCAACCGCGACCGCCGCCAGGCCATCGAGCGACTGTCGGCTTTCATCGTGCAATCGGTCGACGCCGCACGCGCGGTGGAGAAGCCGTTCTTTCATCTCGAATTCGATCGCGTGTTCCCGGACGACGTCTACGCACAAATCCTGGCACTGATGCCGGAGGCGACCGACTACCGGCCGATGCACGGCCGCAGCAAGGGCCACGATCTCACCGACGGCACCCATACCCGCGTGAAGATCGATCTGTTCCCGGAATACATCCGCAATCTGCCACCGGAAAAGCGCGTGTTGTGGGATGTGATCGGCCGCGCATTGTGTTCGGAGCCGATCAAGCAGGCCTTCATTCGCCGGCTGGCGCCCGGCCTGTCGAAGCGCTTCGGCGCGAACTTCGTCAAGGTCGGCATGTATCCGATTCCGATTCTTACCCGCGATATTCCCGGCTATCTGATCACGCCGCACACCGACACGCGCTGGAAGGGGATTACCGTCCAACTTTATCTGCCGAAGGACGACGCCAACACTGACATCGGCACTATCTTCCATGAGAAGCTGCCGGACGGCTCGATGCCGAAGAAGGCGCAGATGCGCTTTGCGCCCAATACTGGCTACGCCTTCGCGGTCGGCACCGACACCTGGCACTCGGCCGACCCGGTGCACACCAGAGTGAAGTCGCGCGATTCGATACTGCTCACGTATTTCGTCGACCAGGGGCTGTTGCGGAACTTCCGCAACCGCGGCAAGCGGTTGGGCAATTTCGTGCTCAACGAGATCCGGCAATACATTTAGTATTCGTCATTCCGGGACGGCGCGAAGCGCCGTGCCCAGAATCAATACTCCGCAGCGCTGGGGTTATGGATTCCGGGTTCTCGGGCTAAAGCCCGTGCCCCGAAATGACAAGGTTTATTAAACGCGCCTTAACTGGCCCGGTACATTTTATGCCGCCATGGTCTCCAACCGGCATCGCCGCACCATCCTGACCGCGCTCGGGCTTTATACCTTCGCCGCGCTGTTCATCGGCTATTTCGCGGTCAACGCCTTCACCGGCAGTCATGGCCTGCGCGCGCAAGCTGACCTCGACCAGCAGATGGCGACCATGCAGGGCGATCTCAAGCATTTGAAAGCCGAGCGCGCGTTGTGGGAGCGGCGGATGGCGCTGCTGCGCTCCGACCGCATCGACCCCGACATGCTGGACGAGCGCGCCCGCGCGCTGCTCGGGCTGGCCGACCCGCGCGACCTGACCCTGCTCATCCATTAGCGGGCGCGCGTTATCCACTGCTCGGCTTGTAATTTTCAGCCAAATTCCAGGTGTTCTCCGCAATGCCGCCGGGCGGCCTCGCGCTTCCGCCCTCAGGCGATTTAAGCTATTGGAGGGTCGCAGAGCCGACCGAGGTCCCCGTCACAATTGCCCGGACGCTTTCGCAGGGAGTGCCTATGGCGGTCGCCAAGAAAAATCCGAGCGCCGATGCCAAGGAGTCGGCCGCGCCGCTCGCCAATTTAAGCAAGGATGAGGAGCTTTCCGCCTACCGCACCATGCTGAGCATCCGCCGTTTCGAGGAGAAGGCGGGGCAGATGTACGGCATGGGCCTGATCGGCGGCTTCTGCCACCTCTATATCGGGCAGGAGGCGGTGGTGGTCGGCATGCAGATGGCGCTGAAAGCCGGCGATGAGGTGATCACCGGCTACCGCGACCACGGCCACATGCTCGCCTGCGGCATGGACGCGAAGGGCGTGATGGCGGAACTCACCGGTCGCACCCACGGCTATTCCAAGGGCAAAGGCGGCTCGATGCACATGTTCAGCGTCGAGCGCGGCTTCTTCGGCGGCCACGGCATCGTCGGCGCGCAGGTGCCGATTGGAACCGGTTTGGCGTTCGCCAATAGCTACCGCGGCAACGACAATATTTCCGTCACCTATTTCGGCGACGGCGCCGCCAATCAGGGCCAGGTCTACGAGAGCTTCAATATGGCCGCGCTCTGGAAGCTGCCGGTGATCTACGTCATCGAGAACAACCGCTACGCCATGGGTACCGAGATCTCGCGCGCCTCGGCCGAGGTGAATCTGTCGCGGCGCGGACTGTCGTTCAACATTCCCGGCGAGCAGGTGGACGGCATGGACGTGAGCGCGGTCAAGGCGGCCGGCGCGAAGGCGGCCCAATGGTGCCGCGCCGGCAAGGGGCCCTACATTCTGGAAATGATCACCTACCGCTACCGCGGCCACTCGATGTCTGACCCGGCGAAATACCGCACGCGTGAGGAAGTTGAAGAGGTCCGTACGCAGCACGATCCGATCGATATGGCGCGCCACCGCATCCTGGAAAAGAAATTCGCAAAGGAAGACGAGCTGAAAAAGATCGATGGCGAAGTGCGCGACCTGATCAATCAGGCGGCGGAATTCGCCACCCACAATCCGGAGCCGGACGTGTCTGAGCTTTATACTGACGTTTATCGCTGATCTGTTTGTGGAACAGTAGCGCTTATGCCGATCGAAGTGCTCATGCCCGCGCTGTCGCCCACGATGGAAAAGGGCAACCTCGCCAAATGGCTCAAGAAGGAGGGCGACCGCGTCAAGTCGGGCGACATCATCGCCGAGATCGAGACCGACAAGGCCACCATGGAGGTAGAGGCGGCGGACGAGGGCACGCTCGGAAAGATTCTGGTGCCGGAAGGCACCGCCGACGTGGCGGTGAATACGCCGATCGCGCTCATCCTCGGCGACGGCGAGGACAAATCAGCGATCAAGGGCGGCAAACCGGCGTCGCAAGCGAAACCTGCGCCGGCCGCGAAAGCGGATAAAATTGAAGCCAAACCCGCGCCGAAAGCTGCGCCGGCCCCCGAAGCGCCGGTCGCGCACGCCGCCACCGATCCCGACATTCCCGAAGGCACCGAAATGGTCATCATGACCATGCGCGAAGCGCTGCGCGACGCCATGGCCGAAGAGATGCGGCGCGACAAAGATGTTTTTGTAATGGGCGAGGAGGTCGCCGAATATCAGGGCGCCTACAAGGTCACGCAAGGACTGTTGCAGGAGTTCGGCGACAAGCGCGTGATCGACACGCCGATCACCGAGCACGGCTTTGCCGGGTTGGGCATCGGCGCGGCGCTCGCTGGCTTGAAGCCGATCGTCGAATTCATGACCTTCAACTTCGCCATGCAGGCGATGGACCATTTGATCAATTCGGCGGCCAAGACGCTTTATATGTCGGGCGGCCAGATGGGCTGCTCGATCGTGTTCCGCGGTCCGAACGGCGCGGCCGCGCGTGTCGCCGCCCAACACAGCCAGGATTATTCGTCCTGGTTCTCTCACATTCCGGGCCTGAAGGTGATCGCCCCGTCCAATGCCGCCGACGCCAAGGGATTGCTCAAGGCGGCGATCCGCGATCCCAATCCGGTGATCTTCCTGGAAAACGAAATCCTCTACGGCCACTCCTCACCGGTGCCCAAGCTCGATGATTTTGTATTGCCGATCGGCAAGGCCAAAATCGCGCGCTCAGGATCGGACGTCACCATCGTGGCCTGGTCGATGGGCATGTCTTACGCGCTCAAAGCCGCCGAGGAGCTCGCCAAGGATGGCATCGAGGCGGAAGTCATCGACCTGCGCACGCTCAAACCGATGGACACCGACACCATCGTGACCTCGGTGCAGAAGACCGGCCGTGCCGTCACGGTTGAGGAAGGCTGGCAGCAGTCCGGCGTCGGCGCCGAGATCGCCGCCCGCATCATGGAGCACGCCTTCGATTATCTCGACGCTCCGGTCGCACGCGTTTCCGGCAAGGAAGTGCCAATGCCTTACGCCGCCAATCTCGAGAAGCTCGCGCTCCCTTCGGTCGCCGAGGTTGTCGAGGCGGCGAAATCCGTCTGTTACCGGTAGCGCGCCATGCCCACCAACATTCTCATGCCGTCGCTATCGCCCACCATGGAGAAGGGCAACCTGGTGCGTTGGCTCAAGAAGGAGGGCGACAAGATCAAGTCGGGCGACATCATCGCGGAAATCGAGACCGACAAGGCGACGATGGAATATGAGGCGGTCGACGAGGGCACGCTCGCCAAGATCGTGGTGCCGGAAGGCACACAGGACGTGGCGGTGAATGCGGTGATAGCGGTGCTGGCGGGCGAGAGCGAAGACGTGAAGGCGGCGGCGAGTGCCGCGCAAAAATACGCTCCGAAAGAAAACGCACCCCACCCGGCGCCTGCGACACTGCGTGGGGAGGGATCAGGCCGTGTCGCAGGCGCGCTTATCCCTCCCACTTTGGGGGAGGGTGGCGCGGCGAAAGCCGCGCCGGGTGGGGTGACTTCAACGCGCACCGAAGGTGCGAACCGAATTTTCTCCTCCCCCCTAGCGCGCCGCCTGGCGAAGGATGCGAACGTCGATCTCAACCGCGTGCAAGGCTCCGGCCCGCATGGCCGCGTGATCGCGCGCGACATCGACGCCGCGAAATCCGGCAAAGGCTTGCGCGCGCCCGGCACCGCGCCGGCCGCTATCCCAATGGCGGCGCCGCCCTCCGACGCCCAGATTCGCGCGCTCTTTGAAGACAGCTCTTACGATTTCGTCCTGCATGACTCGATGCGCAAGATCATCGCGCAACGGTTGACGCTATCGAAGCAGACCATCCCGCATTTCTATCTCACGCTCGACTGCGACATCGGCAAGCTCATGACCGCGCGCGAGGAGATCAATGCCGCAGCTCCAGTCAAAGACGGCAAGCCGGCCTACAAGATTTCGGTCAATGATTTCGTCATTAAGGCGCTGGCGCTTGCGCTGCAACGCGTGCCGGACGCCAATGTGACCTGGACAGACGCCGGCATGCTGCATCACAAGCATTCCGATGTCGGCGTCGCGGTGGCGATCCCGGGCGGGCTGATCACGCCGGTGGTGCGCCAAGCGGAAGCGAAGTCGCTCTCGACAATTTCGAATGAGATGAAGGACTACGCCGCACGCGCCCGCACGCGCCACCTGAAGCCGCACGAATATCAGGGCGGCTCGACCGCGATCTCCAATCTCGGCATGTACGGCATCAAGGATTTCGCCGCCGTGATCAATCCGCCGCACGCAACGATTCTTGCGGTCGGCGCCGGCGAGGAACGCGCTGTGGTGCGCAACAGCGCGCTCTTCATCGCCACCATCATGACGGTGACGCTGTCCACCGATCACCGCGCGGTCGACGGCGCGCTCGGCGCCGAAATGCTCGGCGCGTTCAAAAAGCTGATCGAAAACCCAGTGACGATGGTAGTTTAAGCGCCGCTTCACGTTGCAATAGGAGCCGCTCATGCCGCGCGTAAATCTCGACACCGACAAGGATCATTTGGTCACGCCGAAACATTCCGATGCGCGCGGGCCGGTGGTGCGCGGCAAGTCGATCGAGATCATGCAGATGAACTGGAAAGCCGGCGACAGCGCGCGGCCGCACCAGCATGCGGAAGAGCAGGCGATCTACGTGGTGCGCGGCCGCATGCGCATGACGGTTGGCGGCGAAACCTACGAGATCGGCCCCGGCGAAGTCAGCTATCACCCGTCCAACGTGCTGCACGGTGCGCTCGCCGTGGAGGACACGGTGGCGATCAGCTTCAAGAACATCGTGGCGCCCGGCTATCCGGCCACCAAGACGCTGTAGCGCTTACGATGCTTTCGGCGCCTCCGCCGGCATGAGCCCTCCCGCTTTGAACACCGCGGCGGCCTCTGGCGTGTGCAGGAACTTGATCAACGCCTTGGCCGCATCGACTTGCTTGGTTCCGCTGCCGACACCGGCGGCAAAGACGGTGATGTTGTTCAGATCGCCGGGCAGGGGACCGACCATATCGACGCCGGCGACCGCCATTACTTCCGGTTCCTGTTGAATCGCGAGTTCGGCATCGCCGCTCACGACAAGGTTGGCCGCGTTGCCGCTGGGTGGCGGAAACTTGGTTTTGTCTTTCATCTGATCCGCGATGCCCATCCGCACCAGCAGTTTGGCGAGGTAGACACCGCTGGCGCCACCGTGGGCGGGATTTGAATAGGCGATCGTTTTTGCCTTCAGCAAGGTCTGCTTGAATGCCTCCGGCGTGGATATGTCCGGCTTGGGCGCGCCCTTTTTAACCACCATGGCCATGCCTGAGCTGGCGAAGGTCGCGTCGGAATCGGCTGACGCTTTGCCCTCCTTGGTGAGTGCGTCAAGGCTTTGACGCGTGAGGACCATCAGGTCGGCGGACTCGCCGGCCTGCACACGCTTGACCAGTAACGCTGCCGTGCCCCAGGTGATGGTGAGTTTGTGTCCGCTCGCCTTCTCGAATTTCGGGGTGAGTTCCTCCAAGGCAGCCTGCACGCCGATGGTGCTAAAGACCTTGATCTCGGCGGCGGATGCCAAAATGGCTTGTGAGAATAGAAATACTCCGATAGCCGCAACGCGGCCTATGGTTCTGCTCATTGCGTCTCTCCCAGTGTTATTGCGGCCATTACATGCCTAAATTGGGTTACATTCAACCGGGGTCGGTGCGGAGGTAAAGGACGGCATGGCTGACACGAATTTCGACGTTTTGATCATCGGTTCCGGACCCGGCGGCTATGTCACCGCCATTCGCGCCGCCCAACTTGGCTTCAAGACCGCCATCGTCGAGCGCGACTACCTCGGCGGCATTTGTCTCAACTGGGGCTGCATCCCGACTAAGGCGCTGCTGCGTTCGGCCGAGATCTTTCATTATATGAAGAACGCCAAGGACTATGGGCTGAAAGCCGAAAATGTTGCCTACGACCCCACGGCGGTGGTCGCGCGCTCGCGCGCGGTGGCCAAGCGGCTCAACGACGGCGTCGGTTTTTTGATGAAGAAAAATAAAGTGTCGATCCTCTGGGGCGAGGCCGCGGTCGACGCGCCCGGCAAGGTGACGGTCAAGGCTTCCAAAAGCGAAGCGCCGAAGGGCGCGCTCGGCGCCGGTCCCTATCAGGCCAAGCACATCATCATCGCCACCGGCGCGCGGCCGCGCGTGCTGCCCGGCCTCGAGCCGGACAAGAAACTGGTCTGGACCTATTTCGAGGCCATGGTGCCGCCGAGCATTCCGAAGTCGCTGCTGGTGATCGGCTCCGGCGCCATCGGCATCGAGTTTGCCTCGTTCTACCGCACGCTCGGCGCCGAGGTGACGGTGGTCGAGGTGCTGCCGCAAATCTTGCCGGTCGAGGATCAGGAGATTCAAACTTTTGCGCGCAAGAGCTTCGAGAAGCAGGGCATCATGATTCTAACCAGCGCCAAGGTGACCAAGCTCGACAAGAAAGCCGACAGCGTCACCGCCACTATCGAGGAGGGCGGCAAAACGCAGACCATCACCGCCGAGCGCGTCATCTCCGCCGTCGGAGTCACCGGCAATATCGAAAACCTTGGCCTCGAAAAACTCGGCGTGAAGACCGATCGCGGCTGCATCGTGGTCGATTCCTTCAGCAAGACCAACGTGCCCGGCATCTACGCCATCGGCGACGTCGCAGGTTCCCCGATGCTGGCGCACAAGGCCGAGCACGAAGGCGTGGTCTGCATCGAGGCGATCAAGGGCCTGCATCCGCATCCTATGAACAAGCTGCTGATCCCCGGCTGTACTTATTGTTCACCGCAGATCGCATCGGTCGGCCTCACCGAAAAGGCGGCGAAGGAAGAGAAAATCGACATCCGCGTCGGCCGCTTACCCTTCGTCGGCAACGGCAAGGCCATCGCGCTCGGCGAGGATCAGGGCCTGGTTAAGGTGATCTTCGACAAGAAGACCGGGCAACTGCTCGGCGCCCACATGATCGGCGCCGAAGTCACCGAACTGATCCAGGGCTACGTGGTGGCGATGAACCTGGAGACCACAGAAGAAGAATTGATGCATACCGTCTTCCCGCACCCGACTTTGTCGGAGATGATGAAGGAAGCGGTGTTCGACGCTTATGATCGCGTTTTGAATATGTAGAAGGATCCATCTATGGCCAAGTTCGCAAATATTCTCGAAACCGTCGGCAACACGCCGGTCGTTCGAATCAACAAGCTGGCGCCGAAAGGCATCAACCTGTTCGTCAAGATCGAGGCGTTCAATCCGCTCGGCTCGGTCAAGGACCGCCTGGCGCTTGGCGTCATCGAAGCGGCGGAAAAATCCGGCGCGCTCAAGCCCAGGCAGACCGTCATCGAGGCGACGTCGGGCAATACCGGCATCGGGCTTGCCATGGTCTGCGCGCAGAAGGGTTATCCGCTGGTGGTGACCATGGCGGAGACATTCAGCGTCGAGCGGCGCAAGCTGATGCGCTTCCTCGGCGCCAAGGTGGTGCTCACACCTGCCGCCGAGCGCGGCATGGGCATGGTCAACAAGGCGGTCGAACTCGCCAAGACACACGGCTGGTTCTTGACACGCCAGTTCGAGAACGAGGCCAATCCCGACATGCACTCGCGCACTACCGCGCGCGAGATCGTCAACGACTTCAAAGGCGAGAAACTCGAATACTGGGTCACCGGCTTTGGCACCGGCGGCACGCTGAAAGGCGTCGCCTGCGTGCTGGCCAAGGAGCGGCCCGACACCAAGATCGTCGTGTGCGAGCCGGCCGACGCGCCGATGCTCTCGACCAAGTCGCCGCAGGAGCGCAATCCCGACGGTTCGCCGTCCAAGCCCAATACGGCGTTCAAGCCGCATCCGATGCAGGGCTGGAGCCCGGATTTCATTCCGAAGATCACGGCGGACGCGGTCGACATGGGCGTGATCAGCCGCATCATCACCATCGCCAACGCCGACGCCATGAAAAACGCCAAGGCGCTGGCGCAGCAGGAAGGCATCTTCGTCGGCATCACTGCCGGTGCGACCTTCGCCGGCGCACTCGAAGTCGCCAAGAGCGCGGCGTCCGGATCGACCATTCTCGCCATGCTGCCCGACACCGGTGAGCGCTACTTGTCGACGCCGCTGTTCGGCGATGTCGGCATCGACATGAACGAGGACGAATTGAAGATTTCTAATTCGACGCCTAACCACCGCATGCCGCCCAAGGCTGCGACCTAGCGGCCGTAAGTAGAGGGTACCATGGGCATTCTCGCCTGGATCGTCATCGGGCTGATCGCCGGCTGGCTGGCGACACAAATCCTCGGCGGCCGCGGCGGGCTGCTGTACAATCTCGCCGTTGGCCTGGTCGGCGCCATCGTCGGCGGTTTCTTGTTCGAGAAGCTGAACCTGCAAGTCATGCCGGATTTCTGGGGCAATCTGATCACAGCCACCATCGGTGCCATCATCTTCTTGGCTATCTGGCGCGCCATCAGAAGCGCGTGACCTTGCGGCGGACCCGTCGCAGCCGTAAGTAACGCCCATGGCCGTCGTTGTAGACCTCACGAATCCGCGCCCGCGCCATCCCGAAAAGGTGCATCGCCCTGATTCACCGCTCACGAAAAAACCCAACTGGATCCGCGTCAAGGCGCCGGTGTCGGCCGGTTACAACGAAACCCACGCCATCATGCGCGCCAATGGCTTGCACACCGTGTGCGAGGAGGCCGGCTGTCCGAATATCGGCGAGTGCTGGGAGAAGAAACACGCCACTTTCATGATCATGGGCGACACCTGCACGCGCGCCTGCGCCTTCTGCAACGTCAAAACAGGACTGCCGGGCGCGCTCGACCCCAACGAGCCGGCGCACGTCGGCGAGGCGACCGCCAAGCTGAGTCTCGCCCACATCGTCGTCACCTCGGTCGACCGCGACGATCTGGCCGACGGCGGCGCGCGCCATTTTGCCGACACTATCCGTGCCATTCGGAGCCGCTGCCCGCAAACCACCATCGAGGTGCTGACGCCCGATTTCCTGCGCAAGGACGGCGCGCTCGAGATCGTGGTCGCGGCCGAGCCCGACGTGTTCAATCACAATCTGGAAACCGTGCCGTCGCAATATCTCAGCGTTCGCCCGGGCGCGCGCTATTTCCATTCGCTGCGGCTATTACAGCGTGTGAAGGAGATCGACCCTGCGGTGTTCAGCAAGTCTGGCATCATGCTGGGCCTGGGCGAGGAGCGCAACGAAGTGTTGCAGGTGATGGACGACCTACGCTCGGCCAATGTCGATTTCCTCACCATCGGGCAATACCTGCAGCCGACCCGCAAGCATCACGAGGTCAAGCGCTTCGTGCCGCCCGACGAGTTTGCGGCGCTGAAAACCGTCGCCTACGCCAAGGGCTTCCTGATGGTGGCGGCCTCGCCGCTGACCCGCTCGTCGCATCATGCCGGCGAGGATTTCGCACGGCTGAAAGCTGCGCGTAGTGCGCACCGTTAAGCCGTGCCGCAATTCTCCACCAAGCGCCGCGTCCGCCACAGTGCAGCGGACATGTTCGATCTCGTGGCCGACGGCGAGAAGTATCCCGAATTCGTGCCGCTGTGCAGCGCGCTCAGGGTTAAAAGCCGAACCGACAAAGGTGAGGGCGTCACCGTGCTGGTCGCCGACATGACGGTTGCCTACAAGATCATCCGCGAGACCTTCACCAGCCGCGTCACCCTCGACCGGCCGAATTTGAAAGTCCTGGTCGAATACCTCGATGGTCCGTTCAAGCACATGCACAACCGCTGGGCCTTCCGCGCCACCGGCGAACGGACCTGCGAAGTGGAATTCTTCATCGACTACGAATTCAGGAGCCGCATGCTCGCCATGCTGATGGGCGCGCTGTTCGACACCGCCTTCCGCAATTTCGCCGCCGCCTTCGAGCAACGGGCGGATCAAGTGTACGGGCGCAAGCCTGCCTAAGGCTTGGCGTCGTGCGAAGTCGCTACCAATGTCTTGCAAGATCAGCGATTTCCTTTTTGTTTTCCGATTGGTCCAGGTCAATCGCGCCATGGCGAATACGGAAAATTACATCCACCGCTTGAATTATCCGAGTGCCATTAACTTTAGGAGATTGCGTCAATGGGCCATACCGCTTCACCTTCTGTTTCACGGTCTTGGGCTGCTTTTGGTCCTGCACGAATTCGATCGCCGAAAGTCCGCCGATGCGATCTGGCGAAACCTGGCCGGCTACAAGTTCGACGTTGCCTGTCCCACATTTGCGTTTGCGCTCTCGCGCACGAACTGTACCGAGACAGGCAAGAACCGCGAGGACGCACACGCGAAATGCCAGTCACGGCACGTGCTATATCAGGTCGGAGATGCAAATCGCTAGCGATTAAAAGCATTGCGGGTCGCCAACACCCGCAGCGAATTGGAAGTTCGCAGATACAGAAATTCAATGAGTTCAACCGATAGGAGGGAGCGCATTTCACTTGGAACCATATTGCTCATCATTATCGTCATCGCTTTGCTCGGTGGCTTTAGCGGGTGCGGTGGCGGCCCGTTTTATGGCACTGGCTACTACGGCGGCGGCGGCCTCGTCCTTGTGCTGGTGATCGTGTTGATCCTGGTGTTGCTCGGTAAACTTTAAACTGCGGGGACGGCTGTAGCGGTGTCATGACGTCGCTAGCATCAGCATGATGCGGGCTAGCGCGGCGGCAACGGCGACGTCTCGACCGGCATTGGTGTATGCGCCGATGCGACCGCCTCGAATTGATTGGCTTGAATCTTCAGCGTCCCGATCAGTGTCGGCATCAGCATGCGTACGGGCGCCATGATCGATGTGCCGGCGATCGGCGCGAACCAGAGTTCCATGTCGCGCCGACCGGCGACGTATTTGACCATCATGCTGTCAGTACGGTAGCCCGCGATCGGTTGTAGAATGACGCCGCAAACCAGGATCGGTCCGGAATAGCCGCGCTCGATCGCGACCTTGTCGATGCGGTCATAGGACAGCGCCAGGTTATAGCGCCGCCGCCCATCGAAAATCTTCAGCGTGTGGTTGCAATCCGAAGCCGCCAGCACGCCGCCGCCAAGTTTGGTGGAAATCAACACCGCGCTCAGCGGATCAACGATGCCGCGGCGGTCGGCGTCGGTCACCGGCACGCGATCGGCTCGCACCGGAGGCTGCGGCGTGATCTGCTCGGTCGCGCCGCCGTCAGCAAATGTCAGCTGCAATTTGATGGTGCCGTCGTCGTCGGTGATGGTGGACGTGTACGATGACGGATTGAGGTGATCGGCTGCGATATTGCCCTGCGCCGCGGCCGAACCTTCGCCGTTCATCAGCACGCTGAGCACCCCACTGGCCTTGCCGGTTGCGGAGGTGTTGTAGAGCGCATCGCCTATGTCGATCAACCAGACGATCTCGCCGAACATCACGCCGGTCATCGAGATTGTGTAGTGCGCTTTGACCTTGCCTTGTGCACGCGCCAATCTGTCGGGTGTCGCCGCCAGCAAAAAGGCCAGGACACCCAAAAGGCTAGCGGTCGCGTGATGAGGAGGCTGGAACATCATCGTTATGGCAAGCGCTTTGGACTGCAATTTCCGAAGACACTGTATAGCTAATATAGGACTGCCTTAGCCAAAAGTGGTCCGGCGCAGGGTCGTCTGACCTCCGAATTATAATTTATCGGGGGCTCCCGTTCTCATCCAAAAGCAGCGCAGCCAAGCAGCAATCAGGGCAAGCAAACCAGTTGGCGGCGGCAGTAAAACGCTATCGCCTATCATACGAGACCCACCCGGCTGCCGCTCGAATACGAGCTTGCGATGGTGGAACGCCTCAAGCTCCGGCCGGTGCGCGATGCTCACGATGGCGGTGTGGGGAAGGCGCTCGGCCACGAGCTTCATCAAATATTCCTGGCTCGGCGGATCGAGCGCCGACGTCGACTCGTCCATCACGACGATATCCGGTTGATGCAGCAGCAAGCGCACGAAAGCAAGACGCTGACATTCGCCGCCGGACAAAGTGCGGTTCCAGGGAGCCTCTTCATCGAGATGTTCTGTCAGGTAACCGAGACCTGCCGTCTTCATCAACTCGCGCACCGTGTCAGTGGGAGCATCGTCCGGCGAGAGCGGATAGGTGGCGGCGCGCCGCAGCGTGCCAAGCGGGATGTAGGGCCGCTGTGGCATCAGGACCATCTTGGCGCCGTGCGGAATGGCGATGTTGCCCTGGCCCCATGGCCACAGACCGGCAATCGCGCGGGTGAGCGTGGTCTTTCCAGTCCCGGATTCTCCGACCAGGAGAACTCTTTCGCCGGGTTGGATGACCACGTCGGCATCTTTGACAACGACAGTGCCGTCGTCGAGCTCGACCGAGAGATTTTGCAGGCGAAATGCCGAGTCTTCGTGCTCGATCCGCGTGATCACGCGAGACGCGCCGGGCATGCCGGCCGACTCAAGATGATCGATAGAGACCAGGAGCGATCCGACGCGGCGCGCCGACGCCGCCCAACCCGCGAACCTTGGATAGTTGTCGAGCAGCCAATTGAACGCCGACTGGACCTGAACGAATGCCGCCGCCGCTTGCATGACCTCGCCGAGCGTCATGGTCCCCGCGACGTATTTCGGCGCGCACAGGACGAGCGGAACTACCGGCGCTATCAGCCAATGGGTGTTGGAAACGAGCGTGTAGCGCATATATTGATGGCAGAGGTTGAGCCATTGCAGGACGACCGCATCGAGACTTTGTCGCAGCCCAGCTCGCTCTTCCTTCTCGCCGCCCAGCAGCGCGATGCTCTCGCCGTTTTCCCTCACGCGGGTCAGGGCATAGCGGAATTCGGCCTCCGATTGGTTCGCACGTTCGGAGACCGCGACAAAGCGGCGCGCCAACAGGATGACCGCCGCGCTGGTGATGACCGCATAAATGACCGCCGCGATCACCAAGTAGCCGGGTATGACGATGGATACCGCCGGAGTGCCGAGCGTCAGATCGCCACCGACGATCCAAAGCACCCCGACGAACGTCACCGCCGTGACCGCGGCGCTGAAGATACCGACGACGAAGTCGACCGGCGCATCGGTGGCGATACGCGCATCCTCACCGATGCGGCCCTCGGGATTCTGATGGTCTCCCGTCACCAAATCGAGTTGGTAATAGTGGCCATTCGCCAGCCACCTAGCGATCAGATGCTTGGTCAACCACGCACGCCACTTACGCTGGGCAGTCATGCGCCCGTACACGGCGACAATGGCCAAGGCCACCATGGTCACCACAAGCGGCACGAAGATAAGGGCTTGCGTCGAGACCGCGTTCCCGTCCTTTTTCTCGAGGGCGTTGAAGATGTCACGGTTCCAGACATTCATCCGGTACTGGAAAGCGATCTGGATGAGAACGAGCGCGATGAGGCCGAAGGTGAGCAGCCAGGCTATTCGGCGGGTATCCTCAAGCCAAAAGCCGCGGGCACTGATCCAGAAACGTCGGATGAGCGGTCGGCTGGTCGGTATGGCGGGCAGCGGCTGATACATTATCGGACCGTTCGGTTTTTGGGTCACCCAATACGACACGCTGCATTCGTCGTTTTCATTGACCTAAATCATAACACCTTGTCGGCTTGAGCATATTTTCTTCAAAAACGAGCTTCTCGAAAGCGGTATGCGGCGATTTGGCGCGTCGTAGCCAATGTCTTGATCGAGATTTACCATGAACATTTTTCGCCTCTACGGCCGCGTTCTCGCATTGCTCGGGTCCGAGACCCGAATAGCTTGGGCGTTGGCGCTGGCAAATATGGCGCTGGCCTCCGCCCAGTTTGCCGAGCCGGTTCTGCTCGGCCGCATCATCGACACGCTGACCGGCGCGCAGGCCCGCGGAGAGCCGCCATCGTGGTCGCAACTGGGCGTGCTGCTGGCCGCTTGGGCCGGCTTTGGGCTTTTCACCATCGCCAGCGGCACGCTGATTGCTCTTTTCGCAGACCGCCTGGCGCATCGCCGCCGCCATGTCGTCCTGACCGGCTATTTCGAGCACGTTCTGCAGCTTCCGCTCACCTATCACGGCAATACCCATTCCGGCCGGCTGATGAAGGTGATGCTGCAGGGCACGGACGCGTTATGGGGGCTGTGGGTCGGGTTCTTCCGCGACCACCTCTCGTCGTTCATATCGCTGCTTGTCCTGCTGCCGATCTCGCTCCTTATCAATTGGCGGCTGGCTTCGCTGCTGATCGTGCTGTGCGTCGTTTTCGCGGGCCTCACCACTTTGATCGCGCGCAAGACCCAGACCATGCAGAGCTCAGTCGAGCGTCACTATTCCGACCTTGCGGAGCGCGCATCCGACACGCTGGGCAACATCGCGCTGGTGCAGAGCTTTTCCCGGCTCGAAGCGGAAGTCGTGGAGTTGCGCCAAATCGTCGAACGCCTGCTGGCCGCGCAAATGCCGGTTCTGTCCTGGTGGGCGCTGGCCATCGTGCTGACGCGGACATCGACCACTTTGACCGTGCTGTCGATCATCATCGTCGGGACGCTGCTGCACATCAACGGCCAGGCGACCATCGGAGAGATGGTCACCTTCATGAACTTTGCCAGCCTCATCATTGCCCGGCTGGAGCAGACCGTCGGCTTCATCAACCGGGTGATGATGGACGCGCCGCGCTTACGCGAATTCTTTCAGGTTTGGGACACCATTCCGACCATTCGCGACCTGCCGGATGCGATCGATCCTGGCCGCCTCCGCGGACTCGTTGAGTTCAAGGGCGTCTCGTTCTCATATGACGGGGAGCGGATGGCTGTGGCGGATCTGAATTTCAAAGCGATGCCCGGCGACACGATCGCCCTTGTCGGTGCGACCGGCGCGGGGAAATCGACGGCAATTGCACTGCTTCACCGTGCCTTCGATCCGCAGTCGGGCGCGATCGAGATCGACGGCGTCGACATCCGCAAGTTCAAGCTCTCCGCGTTGCGCCGGAACATCGGCGTGGTGTTCCAGGAGGCGCTGCTGTTTAACCGCTCGATCTCCGAAAATCTGCGGGTGGGCAAAGCCGATGCGACCGAGATAGAGATGCGTGAGGCCGTTAGCCGTGCGCAAGCCCTGGAGTTCATCGAACGCAAATTCAAGGGATTTGAAGGCTGCGTCGGCGAACGAGGCCGTTCGCTGTCCGGTGGCGAGCGCCAGCGTTTGTCGATCGCGCGCGCGCTGTTGAAGGATCCGCCGATCCTCATCCTCGATGAAGCCACAAGTGCACTCGACGCCGACACGGAGGCCGAGGTTATGCGGGCACTCGATGAAGTGATGAAAAACCGGACGACTTTCGTCATCGCACATCGATTGTCAACGGTGCGCAAGGCGTCCCGCATCCTCGTCTTTGACGCCGGCAGAATCGTCGAGGCTGGCACGTTCGACGAGCTTGTGATGGCCGGCGGCCGCTTCGCCCGTCTCGCCCGGACGCAACTCATCTCCGCCGAACCGAGCGTCCAGCCGGCCGTGGAATTCCCTGCCAGCGTTAAGTCCCGCTAACGCCTCTCCGCTATCTCCTTCAGCATCGCCAACGCCTGCAACACCGATTTGTATCGCACTTCCGCGCGCCCGATATCACCATAGCGCTTTTCCGCGTGGGTGAGTGCGCCGTCGCGCGCGGCGGCGGCAAAATGCACCAGACCGACAGGCTTGTCGGTGTTACCGCCGTCAGGACCGGCGATGCCGGTGATGGCGATCACGAGATCGGCATTGGCGCGCCCGAGCGCGCCGCGCGCCATGGCTTCCGCCGTTTGCCGGCTGACCGCGCCGTGATCGCGCAATATGTCCGCCGGCACGCCGAGCATCTGCTGCTTGGCCTCGTTCGAATAAGTGACAAAGCCGCGATCGAGCACGTCGGACGAGCCGGCGATATCGGTGAGCGCGCCTGTCACAAGCCCGCCGGTGCAGGATTCCGCGGTCGCCACTTTCAAGCCGCGCGCGCGGCAGGCATCGAGCACGGCTTTGGCGGCGGCGTGCAGTTCTTTGCTCATCTTAAAATCTTCATGGCTCGCCCCAGGGCAGGCGAATAGTCGCGGTGGCGTAGGCCGCGATTCCTTCGCCGCGGCCGGTGAAGCCGAGCTTTTCGCTGGTGGTCGCCTTCACCGCCACGCGCTCGATCGCAATGTGGGCCAATCGCGCGATCTCGGCGCGCATGGCGTCGCGATGTGGGCCGATGCGGGGCGCCTCGCACACGATGTTGATGTCGAGATGGGCGATACGTCCGCCGTGCTTGGCGAGCCGCTCGATCGCAAACGCGAGGAAGCGATCGGAGGAGGCGCCGCGCCATTGCGGATCGCTGGGCGGGAAATGCACGCCGATGTCGCCCTCGGCCAGCGCGCCGAGGATGGCGTCCACCAGCGCATGCAGCACGACGTCGGCGTCGGAATGGCCGGTCAAGGCGCGGTCGTGCGCGATGCGGATGCTACCAAGGGTGACATGATCGCCGGGACCGAAGGCATGCACGTCAATGCCTGTGCCGATGCGCACGTCGCCGAGCGCGGCAAATTGCATGGCTTCAGCGCGCGCAAAATCGCCCGCATTGGTGATCTTGATATTGCCAGGCTCGCCATCGAATACGCTGACCTTCAGACCGGCCCATTCGACGAGCGCGGCATCGTCGGTAAAATCGTCGCGGTCCGCGGCGGCCGCGCGGCGATGGGCCTCGAGCAAAGCGGGGAAGGCGAAGCTTTGCGGCGTCTGCACCAGCCGCAAGGTGTTGCGGTCGAGTGTCTTGTCGACCCAGCCTTCGGCATCGACGGTCTTGACCGTATCGGTAACGGGCAGCGCCGGGATCGCCGCGCCGCTTCGCTCGGCCGCCGCGATGGCGCGCGAGACCAGTTCCGCGCTTGCGAATGGCCGCGCCGCGTCATGGATCAGGACGATATCGGGCTGGCGGGTCGCCAGTGCCTCCAGACCTGCGCGCACCGAGGCCTGGCGCGTGGCGCCGCCAAATACTGGCGGAAGAAGTTCAAGAGCAACAGCCGAGGAGCGGAACATCTCCACGTCTTCTGGATGGATGACCGGCTGTACAACATCAACCTCTGGGTGTTCCAAGAGCGTGACAAGGCTCTGCCGGATCATCGGTGCGCCACCGATTTGCCTAAATTGCTTTGGCATGTCCGCGCCGGCGCGTAATCCCCGCCCGGCCGCTACGATCACCGCTGCAACGCCCGCCATGCTGTCCACGCTCCGATTTCGGCTTGCATTAGCGCGTTCCAGACGTCACGGGAACGCATTCGAAGCGGGCAGGTGCAATTTAACGATAAACATCTTTTTGCAATGTAGCACTTGCGCACATTGCCCAAATGGCTAAACTCTGAGCATCATAAGAAGTAGCCTAAATGATAGGCAACTATCCCGTGCGGAGCGAAATCAAGCAGTTTGTGGCGAAATCTCTGCAGATCGGCCCGGTAAAGGTGCTGAACTGCGTGATTTTGGCGCCTATGTCGGGCATCACCGACGCCCCCTTCCGCCGACTCGCGGAACGGCATGGCGCCGGCCTGGTGGTCTCCGAAATGACCGCCTGCGCCGCACTCGTCGAGGGCCAGCGCGAGGCGCGCGTGCGCAGCGAGGGGCGGGGGGTCGCCATCCACGTCGTACAGCTCGCCGGCTGCGAGGCCAGTTGGATGGCGGAAGGGGCCCTCATCGCGGAGGCGCAGGGCGCGCACGTCATTGATATCAACATGGGCTGTCCGTCCAAGCAGGTGACCAACGGCGCCGCCGGCTCGGCGCTGATGCGCGATCCCGATCATGCCCTGGCCTTGATTGAGGCAACGGTCGCCGCCGTGCGCGTGCCGGTCACATTGAAAATGCGGCTGGGCTGGGATCACACCAGCATCAACGCGCCGGAGCTCGCGCGCCGCGCGGAAGCCGCCGGGGTTTGTATGATCACCGTACATGGCCGCACTCGCTGCCAGTTCTACGATAGCAGCGCCGACTGGTCGGCGGTGCGCGCCGTGAAACAGGCGGTATCTATCCCGGTCGTCGTCAATGGCGACATTCGTTCCTACGACGACGCCGAACGCGCGCTCGCCGCCTCGAGCGCCGACGCGGTGATGATCGGCCGCGCCGCGCTAGGTCGTCCCTGGTTTCCCGGACAGGTGGCGCGTTATCTCGCGACCGGCCGGCGCGAGCGTACGCCGCCGCTGGCCGAGCAATTCACGCTGATCGATAAGCTCTATGACGAGATGCTCGTTCATCACGGGCTGACAATCGGCCGTCGTCATGCCCGCAAGCATCTGGCCTGGGCACTTGATTCCGCGGCGGCGACCGCCGGCATCTCGAACGATCTTCTCAAAAACCATCGCGCCCGCGTGCTCACGGCCGAAGAGCCGGCGCTGGCGCGCCGTCTGCTCGCCGATGCCTATGACGTCTTCGCATGGAGAGCCGCCGCATGAGCCGCGCGCACGCCGTCTCCGCCACCGTCAATTCGCCTGCCGACGCGGTGCTGCACGCGTTGCCGCTTCCGGTGATCATGGTATCGCCCGACGGCAAGATCGCCGACGCCAACGTTGCCGCTGAGCAATTCTTCGAGGCGTCAATTCCGGTGCTGCGCCGTCATATGTTGCGCGACCTGGTGCCGTTCGGCTCGCCGTTGCTCACCTTGATCGAACAGGTGCGCCGCACCGGCGCCGCGGTGAACGAATACAAGGTGGATTTGGCGACCCCGCGTAATCCCGGCGAACGGCTGGTCGACCTGTACGTGGCGCCGCTGCCGGAATATCGCGACCACGTCGTCGTTATGTTGCAGGAACGCACCATCGCCGACAAAATGGACCGCCAACTCACTCATCGCGGCGCCGCGCGCTCGGTAATCGCGCTTGCCGCCATGCTCGCGCACGAGATCAAGAATCCGCTGTCGGGCATTCGCGGGGCGGCGCAGTTGCTCGAGCAGTCGGCCGGCGACGACGACCGTTCGCTCACCAAGCTGATCTGCGACGAGACTGACCGCATTGTGAAGCTGGTCGACCGCATGGAGGTATTCGCCGACGAGCGGCCGGTCGAGCGCGAGCCGGTCAACATTCATGTGGTGCTCGACCACGTGAAGCGCCTGGCACAAACGGGTTTTGGCCGGCACATCAAATTCGTCGAAGAGTACGATCCCTCGCTGCCGCCGGTTCTCGCCAATCGCGACCAGCTTATTCAAGTTTTTCTCAATCTGGTGAAGAACGCCTCTGAGGCGATCGGCGAGGGGGCCATTGACGGGGAAATTCAGCTAACGACCGCGTTCCGGCCGGGCGTGCGACTGGCGATGCCGGGCAGCAAGGCACGTGTATCGCTGCCGCTCGAATTTTGCGTGAAAGACAATGGCAAGGGCGTGCCGGAAGACCTCATGCCGCATTTGTTCGATCCGTTCGTCACCACCAAGCAGAGCGGGAGCGGGCTTGGGCTGGCGTTGGTGGCGAAGATCGTGGGCGACCATGGCGGCATCATCGAATGTGAATCGCAGTCACGGCGGACGATCTTCCGCGTGCTGATGCCGATCTACATTGGCGACGGCACCGTTGCCGACGACGCGCCGCCGGTACAGAGCCTGGTGAGGTAAGACGATGCCGACGGGAAGCATATTAGTTGCCGACGACGATGCCGCGATCCGCACTGTCCTCAATCAGGCCCTTTCGCGCGCCGGCTACGAAGTGCGCTCGACCGGTAATGCCGCGACGCTGTGGCGCTGGGTCAGCCAGGGCGATGGCGATCTGGTGGTTACCGATGTGGTGATGCCGGACGAGAACGCTTTCGATCTGATCCCCCGCATTCGCAAGGCGCGCCCCGATCTGCCGATCATCGTCATGAGCGCGCAGAATACGTTCATGACCGCGATCCGCGCGTCAGAGCGCGGAGCTTACGAATATCTGCCGAAACCGTTCGACCTGAAGGAACTCATCGCCATCGTCGGGCGCGCACTTTCGGAACTGAAAGAGAAACGGCCGCCGAAAGCAAAGAGCGAAGATCTAGACAGCATTCCTCTGGTCGGCCGCTCGCCGGCGATGCAGGAAATTTACCGCGTGCTGGCCCGGCTGATGCAAACCGATCTGACGGTGATGATCACCGGAGAATCCGGTACTGGCAAGGAACTCGTCGCGCGCGCGTTGCACGACTATGGCAAGCGACGAACCGGAACCTTTGTCGCCATCAATATGGCGGCGATCCCGCGCGATCTGATCGAATCCGAATTGTTCGGGCATGAGAAAGGCGCGTTCACCGGTGCCAATACCCGCAGCTCAGGCCGTTTCGAACAAGCGGAGGGCGGTACGCTGTTCCTGGATGAAATCGGCGATATGCCGATGGAAGCGCAGACGCGGCTGTTGCGCGTGTTGCAACAGGGCGAATACACGACGGTCGGCGGGCGCACGCCGATCAAAAGCGACGTCCGCATCATCGCCGCCTCCAACAAGGAGCTGCGGCTCTTGATCCAGCAGGGCCTGTTCCGCGAAGATCTGTTCTTCCGCCTCAACGTCGTGCCGCTGCGGCTGCCGCCCTTGCGCGAGCGCATCGAGGACGTACCCGACCTGATTCGCCATTTCTTCGCCCAGGCCCAGCGCGAGGGCTTGCCGCCCAAGCAGATCGATCCGGCCGGCCTCGACCGCCTCAAACGTCATCGCTGGCCGGGCAACGTGCGCGAACTCGAGAACTTGGCGCGCCGGTTGGCGGCACTCTATCCGCAGGAGACCATTACGGCAGCAGTGATTGAGGCTGAACTGGCGCAGCCCGCGCTGCCGGTCAGCAGCGACGAGCCGCGTACGGAGGAAAGTCTCAGCGCCGCGGTGGAACGGTATCTGATCGTGTATTTCGCCGGGTTCGACGACGGTCTGCCACCCGCCGGCCTGTATCACCGGGTCTTGCGTGAGATCGAATATCCCTTGCTGACAGCGGTCCTTGCCGCCACCCGCGGCAACCAGATCCGCGCCGCCGATTTGTTGGGCGTCAACCGCAATACTCTGCGGAAGAAAATCCGCGATCTCGATATTCAGGTTTTCCGCGGTAATTGATCTTAGCAGCTTTGGTTTTGCGCCGCGTTTTTGTCGCAATTCGGCAACATTGTTGTATAAAAGCATCAGTGCCGAAGAGAGACATGCACCTCTTCGCACACATTCTTCAGGGGCCGCCAGGCTCCGCACCATCCGCTGACGAGGCTCAATGAGCGTAGAGCAGGCTACCAGCGCTGAGGCCGCGCTTGTCGTTCCGCCTACTAAGCGGGGGAAAGCGAGGATGCTCGGACCGATCGCGGTCGGCCTTGCCCTGCTGTCAGCCTTCATCACGTTTATCGTTCTCGCCGACTTCACTCCGATTTCGCCAACCCACAACGTGGTCGTCACGCTGCTGCTGGTGAACGCGACGACGGTACTGCTGCTGCTTGGCGTGATCGTGCGAGAGGTGTGGCAGGTGGTGCAGGCCCGACGCACCGGACGGGCGGCCGCGCGGCTGCATGTGCGCATCGTCGGATTATTCTCAATCATCGCCGCGGCCCCCGCAATTCTGGTGGCGATCGTCGCCAGCGTTACGCTCGACCGCGGCCTCGACCGGCTGTTTTCCACCCGCACGCGCGCCGCAATCGAGAATTCGCTGATCGTGGCGGAAGCCTATCTGCGCGACCACGCGCAGATCGTGCGATCCGATATCATGGTCATGGCCACCGAAATCGCGCGCGCCAAGCCGGTCTTCGAGCAAGATCATGAGAAGCTGCGACAATACCTGAACTTCCAGGCGTCGGTGCGCGGGCTGGCCGCCGCGATCGTTATCGACAAGGACCTCAACGTCGTTACGCGTGCCGACCTCAAGGTCAACCAGACCTTCGCCATGCCGCCACGCGACGCGCTGCCAAAAATCGGCGAGACCGATCCGCAATTGGTCCTGCTGCCGGACACCAATTATGTCGCGGCGGTTGTCAAATTGCAAAATTACGATGACGATTATCTTTACGTGACCCGGCTGCTCGATCCGAACGTGGTGCCACAGTTGCAAGCAACGCGGGTAAGCGTGACCGAATATGCCGCGATCGAGGCACGCCGCTTCGGCGTGCAAATTGCGTTCGCACTTATGTACACCGTCATCGCGCTCACCGTCCTCCTATCCGCGGTCTGGATCGGATTGAACTTCGCCAACCGTTTGGTGGCGCCGATCCGACGCCTGATCGGCGCCGCCAATGTCGTTTCCACCGGCAACCTGCATGTGAGCGTGCCGGTCCTCCAGTCTGAAGGCGATTTGGCGCAGCTTGGCGAAACATTCAACCGCATGACACAGGAACTGCGCAGCCAGCGTGACGACATCGTGCGCGCGCGCGACCTCATCGACAGACGGCGGCGCTTTACCGAAGCGGTGCTTGCTGGCGCCAGCGCAGGCGTGATCGGCGTGGACGGCGACGGCTGCGTGAGCATCCTCAACCGCTCGGCGGAGAAACTGATCGGCCGTACGGAGCCTGAGGCGCTTGGTCGGCCATTGACGGAGGTGTTTCCGGAACTCGCGGATTTCATGGCGGCGGTCCGATCGGGCGCCCGCACGCAGGACCAGGTGACGATCACCCGCAATGGCCGCGAGCGAAACCTGTCGGTGCGGGTCACCAGCGAGCAATCAAACGAATCCGGCCATGGCAACGTCGTGACGCTCGACGACATCACCGAATTAGTCGCCGCACAACGCACGGCGGCCTGGGCGGATGTGGCGCGCCGCATCGCGCATGAGATCAAGAATCCGCTCACTCCCATTCAATTGTCGGCCGAACGTCTGCGCCGCAAATATGGAAACATGATCGGCGAGGACCGCGCCATATTCGAGCAATGCACGGATACCATCGTGCGCCAGGTCGACGACATTCGACGGATGGTCGACGAGTTCTCGCGCTTCGCGCGCATGCCGAAGCCGGTGATCGCCGCCGAGGATGTGGCCGACACCGTGCGACAGGCCGTGTTCCTGATGCGTGTTGGCAATTCGGAAATCGAAATCGATGCCAATATCGCCGAGGACCCGATGCCGGCGCGGTTCGACCGGCGTCTGATGTCGCAGGCGCTCACCAACCTCATCAAGAACGCGACCGAAGCGATTGCCGTGGTACCGCCAGCCGACCTTGGCAAAGGCTCGATCCGAATCTTTGCAGCGCGTGAGGGCGGCGACATCGTCATCGATGTCGTCGATAACGGTATCGGCTTACCGAAGGAAAATCGCAACAGGCTGCTCGAGCCTTATGTCACGACTCGTGAGAAGGGCACCGGACTTGGGCTCGCCATCGTTGGCCGCATTGTCGAGGATCATGGCGGTAGCATCGAGCTGCGCGACGCCGCCGACAAAATCACCGGTCAAAGGGGCGCCTGGGTATGCGTGCGGTTCTCCGCCGCCGGCCATGCGGAAGTATCCGAGCTTGAGAAACAAAATAGTGTGAACGGGTAGTGAGCATGTCCGCAGATATTCTCATTGTCGATGACGAGGCCGACATCCGCGATCTGGTGGCCGGAATCCTGCAGGACGAAGGCTACGACGCGCACACCGCGCGCAACAGCGATGACGCACTCGCAGCTATCGTGTCGCGGAAACCGAATCTGGTTTTCCTCGACATCTGGCTGCAGGGCAGCAGGCTCGACGGGCTGCAATTGCTCGATGCCGTCAAGCAGGATCATCCCGAGGTGCCGGTGGTGATGATCTCCGGTCATGGTAACGTCGAAACCGCGGTCGCTGCCATCAAGCACGGCGCCTATGATTTTATCGAGAAGCCGTTCAAGGCCGACCGGTTGGTGCTGGTGGCTGAGCGCGCGCTCGAAACATCGCGCCTCAAACGTGAGGTCAAGCAACTCAAGCAGATGGCACCGCAGCCGGCCACGCTGATCGGCCGGTCCGCAGCCATCGCGCAATTGCGTCAGACCATCGAGCGGGTGGCACCAACCAACAGCCGCATTCTCATCGTCGGACCCTCGGGCTCGGGCAAGGAACTGGCCGCGCGCACGATCCACCAATCTTCCGGCCGCGCGAAGGGTTCCTTCATCGTGATCAACGCCGCCGCAATCACGCCCGAGCGCATGGAAATCGAATTGTTCGGCGTCGACCGCTCCAACGGTTCGGAAGACCGCAAGCCGGGCGCCCTGGAAGAGGCGGATGGCGGCACGCTGTTCATCGACGACATCGCCGAATTGCCGCGCGAGACGCAGAACAAGATTCTGCGCGTGCTAGTGGATCAGACTTTCCTGCGAGTCGGCGGAAGCACTAAAGTTGCCGTGGACGTGCGCATCGTGTCGTCGACCGCGCGCAATCTCGAGGCGGAGATCGCCGACGGAAAATTTCGCGAGGACCTCTATCACCGCCTGTCGGTGGTGCCGATCCGCGTGCCGCCCTTGGCGGAGCGGCGCGAGGATATCCCCGATCTGGTCGACTATTTCATGGACCAGATTTCGCAAGCGACCGGCCTGTCGAAACGCCGCATCGGCGAAGACGCCATGGCCGTGCTGCAATCGCATAGTTGGCCGGGCAATGTCCGCCAGCTTCGCAACAATATCGAGCGTTTGATGATCCTGGCCGGCGGCGACCCAGACGCCGTGCTCAACGCCAGCATGCTGCCGCCTGACGTCGGCTCCATGGTGCCGCAAATGCCAAATGGCAATGGCGGTGAGCATCTGATGGGCCTGCCGCTGCGCGACGCACGCGAAATGTTCGAGCGCGAATATTTGGTGGCGCAGATCAGCCGCTTCGGCGGCAATATCTCGCGCACCGCCGAATTTGTCGGCATGGAGCGCTCGGCGCTGCACCGTAAGCTCAAAGCGCTCGGGATCGGCTAGCGACGCGCAAGGAATAAGCATTCGATGTTGCGCATCGCTTATGTCAATGGCCGCTACCTGCCGCGCGTGCAGGCAAAAGTCTCGGTCGAGGACCGCGGCTATCAGTTCGCCGACGGCGTCTACGAAGTGTGCGAGGTGCGGGGAGGGCGCTTGATTGACGAGCGCCGCCACATGGCGCGGCTCGATCGTTCTCTGAATGAACTGCGCATCGCGCGTCCGATGTCGCCGCCTGCGCTCTCGATTGTGTTGCGGGAAACCGTGCGGCGCAACCGCGTGCGCGACGGGATCGTCTATTTGCAGATCACACGAGGCGTCGCGCGGCGGGATTTTACGTTTCCGTCTGCGGATACGAAGGCCTCCGTGGTAGTGACGGCGCGCGGCCACGATCTCGCCCGTCTCGAACAATTGGCGGCCGCGGGCATCGCTGTGGTGACCGTGCCCGATATCCGCTGGCAGCGGGTGGATATCAAATCGGTGGCCTTGCTGCCGAACGTGCTGGCCAAGCAGACCGCGCGCGACCAGGGCGCGCGCGAGGCATGGCTGGTCGACGCGCAGGGCCGTGTCACCGAAGGTGCCTCGTCGAATGCGTGGATCGTCAGCCGCGACGGCAAGCTCGTCACGCATCCGCTCGGCCGCGATATCCTGGCCGGCGTCACTCGCTCGGTCGTAGTCGATGTGCTCACGGCGCAGGGTCTGATGTTCGAGGAGCGTGCATTCTCGGTCGACGAAGCCTATGCGGCGCGCGAAGCCTTCGTCACCTCGGCAAGCCAGATAGTGCTGCCGGTGGTGAGCATCGACGGTCGTCCGATCGGCAATGGCGCACCCGGACTGATTGCCGCGGCGTTGCGGCGCGAGTACCACCGCCACGCCGAAATCGCTTGATTGGGGTGTGAAAAGATGTAAAAAACTCAAGAGTTTCAGCGATTTGGTGAGGTGGGCGCCAACTTGTTCTTGCACCGGGAGACCGCCTGCCATCTAATAGCGACCTCCTGAGCCGAATACCGCGTTTGCGTGGGGCAAAGCGGCGCATGGTGCGGAAATCGCATGTAAAGGGCTTAGGCAACAAAGGTCTCGCGCGCCAGACGCGAGCAAAAATTGGAACACGGCCATGGCAGCCGAACGTGCGCAAAATCTGCAAGACACTTTTCTCAATCACGTCCGCAAAGCAAAAATCCCGCTGACCATTTTCTTGGTCAACGGAGTTAAATTGCAGGGCGTGGTGACCTGGTTCGATAACTTCTGCGTTTTGTTACGGCGGGATGGACATTCCCAACTTGTTTACAAGCACGCAATTTCCACCATCATGCCCGGTCACCCGATTCAGTTGTTCGAAGGCGGCGAAGAGACGCCGGCAGGGGATAAGGTCTGATTGGAACAACGCCAGCGTGACAAACGCGCCGATCTCCTGCGTCCGACGGCGTCGGGTACCGAGACCGGCCGCGCCATCGTAATCGAGCCGTGGCTCAAGCGCGAGGTCGGAGGCGATGCCGCCCGCTCGCAAGCGGAGACGCGCACCCCGGAGGCTCGCCTCGAGGAAGCCGTCGGGCTCGCGCGCGCCATCGACCTCAATGTGGTGCAGGAGGGATTCGTCACGCTCAACCGCGTTCAGCCCGCGACTTATATCGGCACCGGCAAGGTCGATGAATTCGCCGGTCTCGTTAAAAGTCTTTCGGCGTCCGTCGTCGTGATGGATTGCCCGGTCTCGCCGGTGCAGCAACGTAATCTCGAAAAAGTCTGGGGTGCAAAGGTCATCGATCGCACCGGATTGATCTTGGAAATCTTCGGTCGGCGCGCGCGCACCCGCGAAGGCGCGCTGCAAGTCGAGCACGCTCATCTCAACTATCAAAAAAGCCGGTTAGTCCGCTCCTGGACCCACCTCGAGCGCCAGCGCGGCGGTTTCGGCTTTCTCGGCGGGCCGGGCGAGACGCAACTCGAAGCCGACCGCCGCGTGATCGAAGAACGCATCAAGCGCATCGAAGGCGAACTCGACAAGGTCAAACGCACCCGCAAGCTGCATCGCGACAGCCGCAAGCGGGTGCCTTACCCGATCGTGGCGCTGGTCGGCTATACCAATGCCGGCAAATCGACGCTGTTCAACCGCATGACGACGGCGAGCGTGCTGTCGGCCGACATGTTGTTCGCCACGCTCGACCCAACGTTGCGGGCGGTCGCGCTCCCGCACGGCAACCGCATCATCCTCTCCGATACCGTCGGCTTCATCTCCGATCTGCCGACCATGCTGGTAGCGGCGTTCCGCGCCACGTTGGAGGAGGTGATCGAGGCCGACGTTATCCTGCATGTGCGCGACATGTCGCATGAGGATTTCGCAGCGCAGTCGCACGACGTTGAAAAAGTGCTCGGCGAACTCGGCATTGAGGCCGCCGATCCGCGGCTGGTCGAGGTCTGGAACAAGATCGACCGGCTCGATACGCAAGCCCGCGCGCGGCTGTTCAACCTGGCCGAACGGCAAGCGGAAGTGCGCCGGCCGGTGCTGGTGTCGGCCTTGAGTGGGGAAGGGCTCGATCGCCTCATCGTGGCGATTGAAACGCGTTTGGCCGAAAGCCGTCAGACCATCGCGCTTTCGCTCGATCCTTCCGATGGTGCGGGCTTAAGCTGGCTCTACCGCCATTCCGAAGTGCTCTCCAGGACTATGGATGACGATGGGCGACTGGCGGTAACTGTGCGCGCGGATGCCGAGAAAGCTGCGCGGGTGAGGGCGAAGTTCGTAGTCTGACGCCTTATTTATTTTCCGCAGTCTTCGCCTCATTCCAAAGCGCATCCATCTCAGCCAAACTGGCGTCTTTGGGCGCCTTTCCGCGCGTGGCCAGAGTGCGTTCGATTGATCCGAAACGGCGCTCGAATTTTAGGTTGGTCTGCCGCAGAACGTCTTCCGGATCGGCGCCGAGGTGACGGGCGAGGTTGACCACCGCGAACAGGAGATCGCCCACCTCGGCCCCGACTTTGCTCTTATCGGTGCTATCAAGTTCGGCCTCGATTTCATCGGCTTCCTCACGGATCTTGGCCAACACCGCGCGCGGGTCATTCCAGTCGAAGCCGACGCGGCCGGCCTTATCCTGCAGCTTCAGGGCGCGGGTTAACGCGGGCAGGGCGACCGGCACCCCTGCCAGGGCGCCACTTGGCCCTGCGTCGCCCTGTTCGGCCTTCTCCTCGGCTTTGATTCGCTCCCACAGGCCCTCGACCACCTTGGCGGTGCGACCCTCAGCATCGGCAAAGACGTGCGGATGGCGGCGCACAAGCTTGGCGGTGACGGTTTGGACCACGTCACCGAAATCGAAGACGCCTTGTTCCTCGGCCATGCGGGCATGGAAGGCGACCTGCAGCAGAAGGTCGCCCAGCTCGTCCTTGAGGTCAGTGAGATCGCCCCGCGCAATAGCGTCGGCCACCTCATAGGCTTCCTCGAGCGTATAGGGCGCGATGGTTCGGAAAGTCTGCTCGAGGTCCCAGGAACAGCCGCTGCCGGGCGTGCGCAGGGCGGCCATGATCTCGATCAGCCGGGCAATATCGCGGGAAGGCTTCACGGGCTGGGGGCTCGTTGCGGCGGGAATAAGCGACCGTAGCAAAGCCTGCCCCAGGCGGCGACCCGCAAGTATCGTGCCGGCACCATTTAGGGAAGTCACTTTCTGAGCCAGTTTCAAATGTCACTCCCTAGGGAGGTAAGATAGCCGCCTTTCTATCTATGGGTTTGTGGTTGAATTCTCCTCGCCGCACCGGGTGGTCCAGCGGATCTATCCGACCTTGAACATATGGTTCTTTTGGCCGCGACGGCGCGGCGCCTTGGCCGAGCGGGACATGTCGAGTTCCTTCTGCTTCTCGGCAAGGTAGGCCAGGACGGGACCAAGGCGTTTGTTCTCGACAATCGCGGCCTGGTTGACCTGCTGACGTTTGTCGAAGGTGCGGTAGGGCAAATCGATGCCATTGTGCCGGATCGCTAGCTAGCCGGCCGTCGGGGTAATCAATCACGCTGACCCGCTTGCGTGCCAGCGACCGCGCGATCCCGGTTGGCTCCAGGATAAACAACACCCGGTCATATTGCAGCGTCAGGTTCACCGAGACCGAGCGTTCTTCCTTCCAGGCAAAGCTATCGTCGAGATCGTCATGCTCGGCGAGAGGACGATGGATATCACGATTGTCGAAGGGGGGCCTTGGCAAAAGGCGCGTTGTAGGTATCGATGAACGCCTGCAGAAAAGCGTGTCCAGCCGCAATGGTTCGATGCCGCAAAGATCATCTCCTTCACCAGCCGATCCTGCAGCGTTGCGTTGAATCGTCCACACGGCCCTTGGCCTGCGAGGTGTTGGCGCAAATGATATCGATGTTGAGCGCATGCAGAGCCCGGCCGAACTGGGTCATGCCATCGTCGCCGACCGCATCCTTCTTGTTGACCCGGAACACACCGTGCTTGTCGTAGTAGAACGCCACCGGTTTGCCATGGCACTCAAGGTAAGCTCGTGTCGCTGCAAAATAATCGAAGGTGCTCTCGCTCTCGACGAACGGCAGATGCATCAGCCGGCTGGTCGCATCGTCAATGTAGACGAGCAGGGTACATTGCGGCCCTCGGGTCTCAAACCACCAGTGCTCCGACCCGTCGATCTGGATCAGTTCGCCCACACAATCGCGACGATGCCGCGGCTGTGGTGGACAGGCTTTATTCGTGCTCTGCGAATCCATAGGCCGGCCATGATCATCCACTGCCGGAGTGTCTCGCGCGCTTTAGATGAATCCCGTGCAGCTCCGCAAGCTTCTCCGCCGCTAGCGTTGGGCCAAAATCGGAATAACGATCCTTGATGATGCCAATGACTGGCACGCAAAGCCGTCGGATAGCAGCGGTTGCTCGGTCTGCCGCCTCAGGACCATGCTTGCCGTATGCCTTCGCCAGCCGAAATACCTGACGCCGGCCAAGCCCCATCAACCTCGACGCGCCTGGGCGATCTTGATCCTGCCATTTGCCGATTTGCCCTACCGCACCTTCGACAAACGTCAGCAAGGTCAACCAGGCCGCGATGATCTCGATCAGCCGGGCAGCGGGAAGGCTTCACGGGCAACAGCGGCTTCTCTATTTGGCGTCTATATATCGGATTCGCATAAGACATATTATGGAATATTTAGATATTTTTGCATTTGACGGGGCAACATTAATACCGGCCAACAGACCGCTGAAATAACAATGGTATTTAGGAAATCGATCAATCGCGCCGGACGTGGCTGTAAGCGGTATTTTTCGTATGATTTTCAATAAAATCAGAGCAGAACTGGAGGAAATAGATTAATTGCCAGCGATCGTCATCCCGTCGTAGGCGGGCTCAACGCCGGGCGGCAAACTGGCGCGCAGCGATGCGTAATCCATATCGCTGTGCAGATTGGTCAGAATCGCCCATTTGGGCTTCACCCCGGCGATCCATTCCAACGCCTCGTCGAGGTTGAAATGGCTCGGGTGCGGCGCCTTGCGCAGGGCATCCACGATCCAGACGTTGAGGCCGACCAGTGCGGCCAGACCGGCCTCTGGCAGGCTCTTGATATCGGCGGAATAGGCCACAGTGCCGAAGCGGAAGCCGAGTGACGGGATATCCCCGTGGTTCTGCAGGAAGGGTAGCGCCTCGATCGGACCGCCCTGCCCATCGATGATGACCGCCTGGCCCGGCAGCAGTCGGTGTTCGTTCAGGATCGGCGGATATTCGCTGCCCGGCGGAGTCATGAAGCAATAGCCGAAGCGGGCATGCATCGAACGCGAAGTCGGCTCGTCAAGCCAGACATTTACAAGTTTCCGCTTGTGGACGAATAAAGGCCTTAGATCATCAATGCCGTGGGTATGGTCGGCATGTTCGTGGGTGATCAGCACGCCGTCCAACCAATCGACCTCGGCATCAAGCAATTGCTCGCGCAGATCCGGCGTACAGTCCACCAGAACGCGCGTGCGGCCCTGCGCGCCAACCCGCTCCACCAATAAAGCACAGCGTCGTCGGCGGTTTTTCGGATTGTTCGGATCGCATTTGCCCCAACCCAAGGCCACACGCGGCACGCCCATAGACGAGCCGCAGCCGAGGATGGTGAAAGTGAGACTCATGCCGCAACCACCAGATCGCGCGGGACTTTGCTGAACAGCCGGAAGAAATTTTCCGTGGTCTGGCGTGCAATCTCGTCCGCCGTCACGCCGCGGGTGTTCGCTAAAACTTTAGCGGTTTCCACCACATAAGCCGGCTCATTGCGTTTGCCGCGATATGGCAAGGGCGCGAGATAAGGCGCATCGGTCTCGACCAGAATGCGGTCGGCCGGCAGCGCGGCCGCGATTTCGCGTAGTGACTGCGAGTTCTTGAACGTGAGAATGCCAGTGAACGAGACGTAATGCCCTAAGCCTATGGCGCGCATGGCCAAATCGCGTCCGCCGGTGAAGCAATGCAGCACGGCCGTGAAGGCACCCTTCCCCGTTTCGTCTTCCAGAATGCGCGCCATGTCGGCGTCGCACTCGCGCGAATGGATCACCATCGGCAACCCGGTTTCGCGAGCCGCCGCAATGTGTTGGCGCAGGCTTGAGGCTTGCGCGGCGCGCGGGCATTTGTTGTAGTGATAATCGAGGCCGGCCTCGCCGATCGCGACGACCTTGGGATTTTTCGTGAGCACGATCAGCGCCTTGGAATCGATATCCAACTCCTCATGCGCGTTGTGCGGATGGGTGCCGACCGAGCAGAAAATGTCTGGAAATTTCTCTGCGACCGCAAGCACTTGCGCATACTTGCGCACGCGCGTGCAGATGGTGACTAGGCGCCCGATGCCGGCGGCCCGCGCCCGCGCAACAATGGCGTCGAGTTCGCTGGCGAAATCCGGAAAATCCAGGTGGCAATGGCTATCCACTAGCATTTTCAAGCCTTTGGTTCCGGCTCGACATAGCGCGGGAAAACCGGCGCGGGCGGCGGCAGTTTGACACCCGCAATAATGCGCGTGGCGCCGTCCAGCGCGGCGAAGTTGCGTTGCTCTGGCGGAACAGTAAGCTGGTCAAGCAACTTCGCGGCAGATGTCGGCATCGTCGGCAGCGACAAAATACTTATTCTGCGCAGAACTTCTGCCGTGACCCACAGAACAGTGCCCTGCCGTTTCGGGTCAATCTTGGCCAGCGCCCAGGGCGCCTCGGACGCGAAGTAACGGTTGGCGTCGGCGACCACAGCCCAGACCGCATTGAGCACCTGGTGCAACTGCTGCGTCTTCATGTGCTCGCGCGCGATAAAGATCATGCCGTCGGCGGCGGCTAGGATGGTCTTGTCGGCCGCGCTGAATTCGCCCGGCCCCGGCAACACACCGCCGAAGGCCTTGCCGATCATCGAGAGCGAGCGCTGCGCCAGATTGCCCAAGTCGTTGGCGAGATCGGCATTGATGCGGTTGACGATCGCCTCGTGGCTGTAATTGCCGTCCTGCCCGAACGGCACCTCGCGCAGGAAAAAATAGCGCAGCGGGTCGACGCCATAGGCGTCGGCGAGCGCGAACGGGTCAATCACATTGCCGACCGACTTCGACATCTTCTCCCCGCGATTGAACAGGAAGCCGTGCGAGAAAATGCGCTGCGGCACTTCGATGCCGGCTGACATCAGGAAGGCCGGCCAATAGACCGCGTGGAAGCGCACGATGTCCTTGCCGATCACATGGAGTGCTGCAGGCCAGTAGCGCTTGAATTTTTCGCTATTCGTGTCGGGGAAACCGACGCCGGTGATGTAATTGGTGAGCGCGTCGACCCACACATACATTATGTGTTTGTCGGCTCCGGGCACGCGGATGCCCCAGTCGAAGGTGGTGCGCGAGATTGACAGGTCCTGTAGGCCGCCGCGCACGAAGCTGGCGACTTCGTTGAGCCGCTCCTTCGGCAGCACGTAATTGGGTCGCTCGAACAGTTTCAGCAGTTTGTCCTGATAGGCCGAGAGCCGGAAGAAATAGCTCTCCTCCTCCACCCACTCCACCGGCGTGCCTGTTTTGGACGCGACGCGCACTTTCTGCTCATTGAGATGGGTCTCGTCCGCGGCGTAATAAGCCTCGTCGCGCACCGAATACCAGCCGGCGTATTTGCCGAGATAGATGTCGCCGTTTTTCTCCATGCGCCGCCAGATTTCCTCCGACGAGCGGTGATGGCGTTCCTCGGTGGTGCGGATGAAATCGTCGTTCGAGCAGCCAATGCGCGCGACCATGGCCTGAAAGAGCGGCACGTTGCGCGCAAGCAGCTCGGCCGGCGTCATGCCTTCCTTGGCGCCGGTCTGCTGTATCTTCTGGCCGTGCTCGTCGGTGCCAGTGAGGAAATAGACGTCATAGCCGTCGAGCCGCATGAAGCGCGCGATGGCGTCGGTGGCGATCGCCTCGTAGGCGTGGCCGATATGCGGCGGGCCGTTCGGGTAGGAGATCGCGGTGGTGATATAATATGGCGTCTTGGAAGGCATTTTCTATTTCGTTCAAAGACATGGATGGCCCAGTTTTGCTCGGCCATGACGAGTCAGGGACTAGGTATCAATCCCCTGCCGTCGCGGCAAGCAACGGAAAGAGCGATATCCGAGGCTTTTATTCATGCCCGCCCGCCCGACTCCGTCATCTTCTGGAAATACGCGATCAGGTCGGCGGCGATCGACATGCCGGTATAGGGCGTGCGGTTGGCCGGCCGTTTGGCTAATCCGTCTTATGCGGCGGGTCTCCAGACCATACGGAAACAAACGTACCACGCCGGGTTGATACAAGCGCCCCCACTCGGTGATTATTTTTTATGGCGAATTTTTTACCCGTCCTCGAAAGGAAGACTGAAAAAAGCTCTCGTGCTATTCATCACCGCTGCCCTGGTTGCCGGCTCCGCGCTGGCATGTCCGGCCGTCGCGCGCGAACGCTTGGACCGCGCTAAACTCAGCGCAAACCAGATCACCGATCAATACGCCGCGCGCACTGCCCGCATCAAAGCCGACCTGCACCTCACGCCTGAGCAGGCGAAAAATTGGCCCGGTTTCGAGAGCGCCATGAACGACATCGCCAAGGCAAACGCCGATCGCCAGATGGCAATGCAGACCACTGGCACGCAGCCGAAAGGCCCCGTCGATATCATCGAGCAAATGCGCCGGCAGGCCAAATATCTGAGCGAGCGCTCGGTCGAACGCAAGACGCTCGCCGATGCCGCCCAGCCGCTCTATGCAAGCCTTGACGATTAGCAGAAGCGGCGCTTCGCCGTAGAGTTGATGAATTTGAGCCGGCCGGACGCAGATGAAGCGAACATTACGCTGGCGAAATGGATGACGTGCGGCCACACGGACCGCTCGTTTTTTATATTTCTCTAGGTCGGTGACGATATGCTCGTGGTGTGGCGGCGAACGAGGCGCGGACCCGTTGGCTCGCCACCCTCTCCCTTCGGGGAGGGATAAGAAAGCGGGGCGCGACGGTTCAATCGTTTGAGGCGTAGCGGTAGTTGCGTCCGTGCCGCTGGCGGGCGGTGTGCGAGGGCTTCGTCCCGAGATTAGCCACAACGACCAGGCGGTCGACCTCGCCATTCATAAAGGCACTCAGGAATTTGCGATAATCCCTGAAAGACACGCATCCATTCGACTGACCGTTGGCACCGAGCATGTAAGTAT
>DATISB010000034.1:0-4828 GCA_035469145.1 Pseudolabrys sp. | reverse complement strand
GGATTCGCGTACGCGCAGCGCCACGTTGCCTTCCGCTTCGCGCAACAGGCGGTCGCGGATCATACGGCCGGTGACTTTGCTGCCTTCGGTTCCAGCGAGCGGTGAATCGTTGACGCGGAACGTCATCGCCAGCGTCGGCGGATCGATCGGCTGCGCCGGGATCGGCGTTTCCACCGATGGATCGCAGATCGTCATCGCCACCGTCGCGTTCGGCAGTCCGGCGATGGCGACAATGTCGCCGGCTTCCGCCTCGTCCACCGGCACGCGCTCGATGCCGCGAAATGCCAGCAACTTGGTGATGCGACCACTCTCGATCAGCTTGCCGTCGTGGTCGAGCACTTTAACCGGCTGGTTCGGTTTCACCGATCCAGACGTAATGCGGCCGGTGACGAGGCGGCCGAGATAGGGGTTGGCTTCGAGGATGGTGCCGAGCAGGCGGAACGGGCCGGCTTCCACCACCGGCGGCTTGACGTGGCTGAGGATGAGATCGAACAGCGGCTGCATGCCGTCGTCGTGCGATCCTTCAAGGCTGGTCGCCATCCAGCCCTGCTTGGCCGAGCCGTAGAGAATCGGGAAATCGAGTTGCTCGTCGGTGGCGTCGAGCGCCGCAAACAAGTCGAATACTTCGTTGATGACTTCGACCGGCCTGGCATCGGAGCGGTCCACCTTATTGATGACGACAATGGGCTTGAGCCCCATCTTCAGTGCCTTCGACACCACGAACTTAGTCTGCGGCAGCGGACCTTCGGCGGCGTCGACTAGCACCAGCGCGCCGTCGACCATGTTGAGGATGCGCTCCACCTCGCCGCCGAAATCGGCATGGCCGGGCGTGTCGACGATATTGATGCGGGTGTCTTTCCACAGCACCGAGGCTGCCTTGGCCAGGATGGTGATGCCGCGCTCGCGTTCCAGGTCGTTGGAATCCATAGCGCGCTCGATCACGCGCTGGTTCTCGCGATAGGCGCCGGATTGCTGCAGCAGCCGATCGACCAGCGTGGTCTTGCCGTGGTCGACGTGGGCGATGATGGCGACGTTACGGAGATTCATGCGAGTTCCAAAAACCAAAGCGCGGGCCCATTGGGACCCGCGACGCGACGCTATTGCAGCGCAATATAGTCACGAAATGGCCGGAAGCAACTGCCAGCTGGCGATTGGCCGGAATGGGGTTTAAGTCCCGCCGGCCGGAGGTAAAACGGCGGACTGATCAATAGGCGCTGAGCAGATCGACCTTGGTGTTGGCCTGAATCAGCCGTTTGGCGATAAGCGCCGCAAGATTATGCACAATTCGCTGGCCGCTGCGCGCATGCCGTTCGCAGTAGGTTTCGAATTGCTCGATGCTCAGTTCGAGACAGGTCACCGGGGTGTCGGCCCATACATCGGCGGATCGCATATCCTCAATCAACGCCATTTCCCCACACACCATGCCGTGCGACAGGCTCGCAAGCCGCACCCCGCTGCGCAGCTTGACGCTGACCATGCCGCTCAGCAGGAAAAAGATCGACGCCGCCGGATCGCCGGCCGCAATGATGCGTTCGCCGATGTGAAAGATGCGGGGCTTGGCGAGCGAGGTCAGATCGGCGATTTCCTCCGGCGTCAATCCGGCGAGCAGAACCTGCTTGGTGAGCGGCGACGAATCCTTGGGATGCGAGAAGCCGCCATAACGGTAAATCAATTGATCTTCCGCCCATTCGATCGCCTCATCGAGCAGATCGAAACGGCGCACGTCGGCGACGGCTTTCGTCGCGGCGCTGATCATGTCCCAAACCGGCGAGCTTTTCTCGGTACCGGAGAAGATCACCGTGACATTGACCATCGCCAGATCGCGCACCATGTCGGTGATGAGGCACGCCGCGCCTTGCGTCACCGCCGGCACCCGCCGCAGATCAATGATGAACAAGGCCGGACGCGCGCGTTCGGCGAGCCGGCGTGTCACGTAATCCATGTTGGCGAATGTCAGCGCACCGACAAGCTCCATGACGCGAATGTCTTGGTGCTGTCCGTCGAGGATCGCCTGCTCGTGCGGCTGCCGGCTGCGGCGCGATGAAATTCCCTTGATGTCGTACTCGGCGATCACGGACGCGCGTACATCGTTCGAGCGGTTGAGCACGTGCAGTTCGAAATGCGACGATAGAACCTCGCAGACCTTGATCCCGCGCACACTGTTGCCGTGGCTGTCGAGCAGCGGCGAGAACGTGCCCAGCCCGAATTGCCCCGGAATCGCGGCGATGATGCCGCCGCCGACGCCGCTCTTGGCAGGGATGCCGACGCGGTAGACCCATTCGCCGGCGTAGTCGTACATACCCGACGAGGTCATGACCGACAGTGTGCGCGCGACCGCATAAGGCGAGACGACCTGCTTTTTGCTGATCGGATTGATGCCACGATTGGCGAGCGTCGCCGCCATGACCGCGAGATCACGCGCCGTCACCAGGATGGAGCACTGCTTGAAATAGACGTCGAGCACCTCGGTGACGTTGCCCTCGATGACGGAATAGTTATGCAGCAGAAAGGCGATGGCGCGGTTGCGGTCGCCGGTCGCACGCTCGGACTCGAAGACAGCCTCGTCGACGCCGAGCTCGCGGCCGGCGAAGCGGCTCAGCGCGTCGCGCACCCGCTCGAAAGCGCTGGACCCATCGACGCTGTGGATCAGGCCCGAGCAAGCGATCGCCCCGGCGTTGACCATCGCATTGAACGGCCGGTTGTCCGCGGTCAGGCGGATGGAGTTGAACGCCTCGCCGCTTGGCTCGACTCCGATCTTGGCTTCGACCCGCTCGGGGCCGACAAGGTCCAGCGCCAGCGCGAAGACGAAGGCCTTCGAGATAGACTGTATGGTGAATTCGACCGCGCTGTCGCCGACCTCGTAGACGTGGCCGTCGATGGTCGCGAGGCTGATGCCGAAATGCGCCGGATTGGCCTTGCTCAATTTCGGGATGTAATTGGCCGCCGCGCCGCTGTTTTCGACCGCGTAAGTGATCAGGCAATGGTTCAGGAAGTGCCCCAGCGCCGGCAGCGGGGCCGCGCGGGCGATCGCTTCGCGCGAGCTCTGTAAGCTGTCGTTCATTGACGGTTCCCTCGACGCGATTTTGCGGCCCCCGGCCGCAAAAGAATACCCTGCGATCATTTGGATCGCCAAGTTTGCATCGCTGAACATGCAGGAATCGGGCCGAAACCACCGTCGGCCACTAGGCGGCTGGTCAGGCAGGCCGTTATTACGCCCCCGCCGGCCGGCCCCAGGGCCCGGCCTGGCTGCCCCTGGGCATCGCGTCCTGCAGCATCATCATCTCGGCGATGGTCTCGCCGCTGACCAGACCGACCAGCTTGCCAGTCGCATCGGTGACGCCGACCGCCGGCGCCTGCTTCTGCTGCAGCAGCTTGAACGCCTGCTCCAGCGTCGTGCGGTGGCCGATGGTCGGCATGGCCACGACCATGGCATCGGCGACGCGGGAGTCGGGGCCACGCTGCTTGATGGCGCGGATGAGATCGCCGCGGCCGAGCACGCCGACCGGCTTGCCGGCGGCATCCACCACCGGGAACTCGCCCTGGCCGGTTTGCAGCAAGGTCTGCACCGCCGCATCCAGATGCTCCGTGGGCTTCAGCGTTTCGAAATGCGTCACCATGGCGTGACTCACCGGCACGCCGCGCGAGACGGCGCGCAGCGCCACCATGTGCGCTTCTGAACTGGCGGCGAGATAGACGAAGATGGCGATGAAGATCAGGATCGGATTATACATCAAGCCAATAAAGCCGAGCGCGAAGGCGACGAACTGGCCGATGGCGGCGGCGACTTCGGTCGCCCGCACATAACCCATGCGGCTTGCCAGCAGCGCACGCAGCACGCGGCCGCCATCCATCGGAAACGCCGGGATCATGTTGAACAAAGCGAGGAACAGGTTCACCGCCGCCAGCCGGTCGATCAGCGGGATGTGCATGTTGTCGAGACCGGCCGCGGCGTTGGTTTGCAACGTCGCGCCGCCGGCGAACACCAGCAGGATGGTGATCACCACGTTCACCAGCGGGCCGGCGATGGCGATGAGGAATTCTTGACCCGGCTCTTCCGGGATGCGCTCGAGCTGGGCGACGCCGCCGATCGGCAGCAGCGTCACATAGGGCGTCGGCACGCCGAAGGCGCGCGCGGTGAAGATGTGGCCGAACTCGTGCAGCAGCACGCACAGGAACAGCAGCAGCATAAAAAGGACGCTGTCCCAGGCGGTGGCGGCGCCGCCCTGGCTGTAGCTGGCGGCGAAGATCCAGGCGAGAAACAGCAGGAAAGTGAGGTGGACGCGCACGACCGTGCCGGCCACCTTGCCGATATTTAATGACCAGGACATGAAAGCCTCGTAGGTTCGGGGTCGTCGTATAAAAGGTAGTAACAATCGGGACCCATTGCGAGGGTCAGAGCATTGGCTGCACGAGGTTCTTCATGGCGCAGAAATTGACCGCAGAAGTACGCAAAACCGCATTGGCCAAGCTTGCCGGCTGGTCGGACGTGGCCGGCCGCGACGCGATCGCCAAAAAATTCGTGTTCAAGGATTTCAGCCAGGCCTTCGGCTTCATGACGCGGGCGGCGCTGGTGGCGGAGAAAATGGATCACCATCCGGAATGGTTCAACGTCTACAAGACCGTGGAGGTGACGCTCTCGACCCACGACGCCGGCGGGGTCACCGAGCTCGACATCAAGCTCGCCGAGGCGATGGATAGGCTGGCTGGGTGAGCCGTTTTACGGCCTTGCGGCGGCCGTTTTGGCCGCCCACATTAATTCTATGGCATTCGCACGCACCGACTTTTGGCGAAGCAATGGGGACGATGACGGCGCCCTGTGCCGCAGTTT
>DATISB010000033.1:0-13511 GCA_035469145.1 Pseudolabrys sp. | reverse complement strand
TACTGAGGATCTGTGCGCGCATTCGCGCTCCAAGATCGTCGGCTGCCGCCGCTGCCTCGATCTCTGTCCGACCGGGGCCATTGCGCCGAACGGCGATCATGTGGCGATCGATCCGCACATCTGCGCCGGCTGCGGCCAATGTGCAGCCGCCTGCCCAACCGGCGCCGCGGCCTATGCTTTGCCGCCGTCCGATGCGCTGCTGCGAAGCTTGCGCGCGCTGCTCGGCGTCTACCGCGAAGCCGGCGGCCAACAGGCGGTGGTCATGTTCCACGACGCCGAGCACGGCTTTGAGCTGATCGACGCGCTGGCGCGGCACGGCGACGGACTGCCGGCGAACGTGCTGCCGGTGCAAGTTAACGAAGTGACACAGGTCGGACTGGAAGCGGTGGCGGCGTCATTTGCTTACGGTGCGTCGGCGGTGCGCTTCCTCATTCGCGCCAAGCCGCGCCACGATGTGGCCGGCCTCGCTAAGACCATTGCGCTGGCGCAGCCGATCCTTTCCGGTCTCGGCTTTGCCGGCGAGCGCGCCGCGACTATCGAAACCGACGATCCGGATGCGCTCGGCAGCGTCTTGCTCGCCATTGCGCCGATGGATGGCGCGGCCATGCCGGCCACCTTTTCGGCCGTAGGTGTCAAGCGCGACGTGGTGCGGCACGCATTACGCGAGCTGCATGCGGCGGCGCCTGCCCCGGTCGACATCGTGCCGCTGCCGCAGGGCGCGCCGTTCGGCACCGTCGAAGTCAATGTCGCGGGCTGCACGCTTTGTCTCTCTTGTGTCTCGGCCTGCCCGACCGGCGCGCTGTCGGACGATCCCGAAAAACCGATGCTGCGCTTTGCCGAAGATGCCTGCGTGCAATGCGGGCTGTGCCAGGCGACCTGCCCAGAAAAAGTGATCAGCCTCAGGCCGCAGATCGATTTCCGCGCGGCGACCGCCATGAGCCGCATCATCAAGCAGGAAGAGCCATTCGAGTGCATCCGCTGTGGCAAGCCGTTCGGCGTCAAAAGCTCGGTCGAGCGCGTGGCCGCCAAGCTGGAAGGCCGGCACTGGATGTATAAAGACTCCAAGCAGCGACTCGACGTCATCAAGATGTGCGTCGACTGCCGGGTCAACGTGATGGCGGCGGAGAATTTCGATCCGTTCGGCGCGCCCAAGCGCCCAGCCGTGCGCACCACGGACGATTATCTGCGCGAGCGCGAGCAGAAGGGCGACAGCTAAGTCACTTCTTCGTCGCCTTGCCGAGAAACTCCACCAACGCCTTGCGCTCTTCCGGTGAGCCGAGCTTCTGCTCCGGCATCTTGGTGCCGGGCGTGTAGGTCATGGGGCCGACTTCGAACATTCTCGCCACCGTCTCCGGCGTCCACACGATGTCCATGTGCTTGAGCGCTTCGGAATAGCGGTAGCCCGGCAGCGTGGCGATGCGCCGGCCGAAAATGCCGGCAAGACTGGGCCCCGCCTTGTTGCCTTCGTCGGGGGTGAGCGTGTGGCAGGCGACGCAGGCGCGGAACACCTGCGCCCCGGGGTCGCTGGCGTAGGCCACCAGCGGATCGTCAGGCGCGCCGATAACGACTGAGCCGATCGGATCTCCGCTCACCGCGTCCCAGCGGCGGATCATGCGGTCGGTGCCGCCGGTTAATAAGGTACGGCTGTCAAGAAAGAACGCCACCGACCACACCGGCAGGCCGGGGCCGACCAGTGTGTGTTCCAGCTTGCGCGTTTTGCGCTCGATCACGGCCACCGAGCCGCGGATGCCGGCGGCGGCCACCAGCTTACCATCGGGCGACAGCGCGACGGCGATGATGGGGGTCGGCGATGCCTGCAGTTCGCCGCGCATTTCGCCCTGCGGTGACAGGAAATAGACCTTGCCGTCGGCGCCGGCCGCGACAATTTCGCCATCGGGCGCGATGGCCACCGTGTTAAGCGGCGTCGGCAGATTGTGCACGCTCACGCCGCCATCGCTGAGGCGCCAGATGCGCAGCGTGGCGTCGTAGCCGGCGCTCGCCAACTCGTTGCCGTCGGGCGAGAAGGCGACGCCGTTGACGTTCTGGCTGTTGCCTTCCAGCACGCGCGACGCGCCGCCATCGAGCGGCCACAGGCGGACGCTGTGATCCCAGGACGCCGATGCGAGCGTCGCACCGTCCGGCGAGACAGCCAGCGCGGCGATAGGGCCGCTATGACCGTCGAGCATTCTGTCGGGCTCGAGCTGGCCTGGCGTCCAGATCGCGATATGCGCATCGGCGCCGGCGGTGGCGATGCGGCTATCCTTGAGCCAGGCCACCGCGTTCACCGCGCCATCGTGGAAGCGCATCACCTGCTCGGCGACATTTCGCGACAACGACCAGCGGATCGCCGAGGTGTCGAAGCTGCCGGAAATGGCGTGGCTGCCGTCGGGCGAGATCGCCAGTGCGCGCACCGGCCCGCCATGGCCGCGCAATTGTGCGTTCGCCGGCGTGAATGCAAGCGGCAACAGCAGTACGACGCAGAAACCTTTGGTCCAGAAATTCATTACGAAGGGCTCATGCCGAGCACCCTGATGCGCTCGCGCACTTTTTCGTCCTGCAACACCGCCATAAACGCCTGCACCGCAGGCCGGTGCTTGCGACTTTCAACCAGCAGGAAATCGTAATGTTCCGGCGACAGCGGCAGGAAACCCAGGCCGTAGAGCCTAGCCACCGGTTCGATGGCGACGCCCCAATCAGCGCGCCCCTGCGCGATCGCGGCCGCCACCGCGTTGTGCGATTTCGGCTGATTGGCATAGCCGGACGGCCGCGCGCCATAGAGCAGCTTCTCGATCAGCACGCGGGTGCCGGCGCCGGCATTGCGATTGACCATCAGCGCGGAAGGATCGGCGAGGATCGTAGCCAACGCCTCTTGCGCACTGTGTCCCTCGAAGCGCTTATCGCCCAGGCGGAATAGAAATCCCTGCATTCGCTGCCAGCCGGGCACTAGCGTGAGGCCGGGCATCACCAGATGCACATTATATAGTCCACTCTCCTGGTCGATCAGATGGACTGGCGCGACATCGCATTCGCCGCGACTGGCTGCCGCCACGCCGCCGAGGCTGCCAACCGCCAGAGTGCGCGCGGAAAAGCCGCGCTCGCTAAGCGCGCCCACCACCACGTCGAGCGCCACATCATGGCTGCCCATGATGACCAGATCGGGCGCGCGTGCGGCGCTGCCAATGAGTGTCACGTCCACGACGCTGTTGGCATCGAGCGATGAGGCTAACGCATCGATCGCGAGGAAGCCGTCGGCCTGCGAGAAACTGGTTACCGAGCCGGAGCCTTTGCCGGTCGGAAACGCGATGGCGCCTTCGTCGCTTTCGATCAGCGATACCAGCACGAATTCCTTGCGGCCGAGCTCAGACGCAATTCGAACCGGGACGCGGGCGGTGAGCGTTTGCGCTGCATCCGGCGGCAGTCCACCGCGCGCGCGGATCACCGGCGCGACGAAGGCATGGAACGTAAAGATCGCCGAGGTCGGGAAGCCGGGCAGCACCACGATCGGCTTGTCGCCGATCACGCCGAGGCAGAGCGGCTTGCCGGGCTTGAGCGCAACGCCGTGCACCAGAATGCCGGGCGGGCCCAGCCGCGACACCACGCGATGCGACAGGTCGCCGGCGCCCTTCGAGGTGCCGCCCGAGAGCACGATAAGGTCGCTTGTCCCCAGCGCTTGGCGGACGGCCTTTTCCAGCGCCGCCTCGTCGTCGGGAAACGCGCCTAGGCTAAGCGGCTCGCCGCCGGCTTCCGTGACGGCCGCCGCGATGATCGCGCCATTGCTGTCATAGACGCTCGCCGGCTTGAGCGGTGAGCCCGGCGCGACCAGTTCGTCGCCGGTCGAGAGCACCGCCACCTTTGGCCGCCGCACCACGTCCACGCTCGCCAACCCACAAGCCGCCAGCATGCCGATCTCGCGCGAGCCGATGCGCGTGCCGCGCCGCAGCAGCGTCTCGCCGCGCGCGATGTCGGAGCCGGCGTAGGAGATGAATTGCCCGGGCGCAGCGGCGCGGCGCAGCTCGATGCTCGGTTCGTTTCTTGGCGCGCCCTCCTCGATCAGCTCGGTCTGCTCTATCATCACGACGCAGTCGGCGCCGCGCGGGATCATGCCGCCCGTGGCGATGGTGGTGGCAGTGCCGGGCTTAACCTCCAGCGCCGGCGCATCGCCGCAGGCGATCACCTCCGCATTGAGCCGGAAGATTTTCGGCGCGGTGTCGCCGGCGCCGATAGTATCGGCCGCGCGCAGCGCGAAGCCGTCCACATTGGCGCGGTCGAACGGTGGTGCATCGACCGCCGCCACCACGTCGTGCGCGAGCACGCGCGTGAGTGCAACGGCGAGCGGCATGGTCTCAGCCGCGAGCGGCGAAAGATCGAGATGCCGTTCGAAGCGCGCGCGCGCCTCGTTCGCCGACACCACGTCGAGGAATTGCTCCTGGCGCGCGGCCGCCCGCACGCGCGCGAGCAGTTCGGCATTAGCATCCGGCCTGGCCTTGCGTGCTTCACTCATTTTACGATTCTCATTTTGCGATTCTTATGGCCACGGCCTCACCTGCACCGGCGCGCCGGCGGCATAGCCTTCGCTGTCGGCCGGCACCAGGATCCATCCGTCGGAACGCGCCAGCGCCGAGAGCGGAAGATATTTCATCGCCAGCGGCTCCGCAGTGTCGTCCTTGCGCCGTACCGGCACGACCTCGGCCAAGCCCACCGTGGAGGCGACCTTGCGCGCCAGCGTCAAGGACTCGGCCGGCTCGCTCTCTTTCATCTTGCTCGCCGCCAGCCGCTCCAGCATGCGCCGCCCGACCACCAGCCAAACGCTAAGCGCCGCGTCCAGCCGTCCCGGCAGCAGCAGCGCCGGCTTTGCGCCGACAAATCCGAACGCAGCGGTTTCACCGGGCGTGAGCGCGATGCCGTGCACCGTGAGCCGGCCCGCGCGCGCCAGCATCTGCGCGCTGGCGTCGTTGCGCCCGCTGCCAGTGCCACCGATGATCACAACGGCGTCGCTATTGTTGTCGCGCAATGCGCGATCGAGAGTGCCGCTGTCGTCGATACGCGCGGTTCCACCCTGCCGTTCGATGTCGCGCGCGACAACACTGGCGGCGGCGGCGATGATGCGGTCCGCACGCGCAGCTACAATCGTCAGGCCCGGTTCGCGCACCATCACGCGCGCTAGACCGGCGGCGGCGAAAGCGGCGAGATCGGTGATGCGCAGGCGCTCGCCGGTCTGGCGCAGCGGAATGCCCGGATCGCTGTCGCCGCCCGCCGGCAACACGCCGTCGCCGGGATTGACGGTGACCAGCGCTTCGGCACGGCCGGCGGCCACCTGCACCGCGTCGAAGGGCGCAACGCTGTCTGTGCCGGCCGGCATCGGCTGCCCGGCCTCGACCCGCTGCGGGCTGTGCATGAGCAGCACCGGCGCATAGCCGCCGGCGCCCAAGGTGTCGTCCGCGGCGAGCGCCCAGCCGTCCTGCAAGGCCATGGCCGCGTTCGGGCACGCCGGCGCCACCGCGTCGGCGGCGAGTACGCGCCCCGCCGCCGCGGCCACGTCGAGCGTGCGCGGGGTGACCGGCTGCACGTCCGAATCGACCGTGGTCAGCACCTCGGCGAGCGGCGTCAGCCGTGCAATCGTCTGTATTAGGTCGGACGCCGCAGCCATTTTCCCGCGCTTGACCTTGTAGGTTCCTGATTATTCAGTCTACCTCATCAGTGCGAAGGACACAGCAACTCGAACCGGGCCTGGCGATGGCGGAAAAGACCATGAACCTGCGCGGCCTGAAATGTCCGTTGCCGGCGCTGCGGGTGCGCAAGATGCTGTCCAGCCTGAAAACCGGCGATCTGATCGTGGCGGAATGCACCGATCCGCTGACCGCGATCGACATTCCGAATTTGCTGCGGCAGACCGGCGACACGTTGGAAGGCAATGCGGAAGCTGAGGGGGTTCTGAGTTTTCGCATCCGAAAAAAGTGATGCAACGAAACCTGTTTGCGGAGGCGTCGGCGCAATAATGATCAATGTAGCCATGGTCGGCTTGGGCCGTTGGGGCCAGACCGTTCTCAATTCCATTCAGGACAAAAGCAACCGCCTGCGCATCGTGCACGGCGTGACCAAGGAGCCCGAACTCGCGCGTGAGCTGGCGGCGAAGCATGGCTTCCGGTTGTCCACCGACCTCAAGGACGCGATCGCCGACCCGGAGGTGCAGGCCATTATGCTCGCCACGCCGCATTCCTTGCATGTCGAGCAGGTGCGCATGGTTGCAGCCGCCGGCAAGCCGGTCTGGTGCGAGAAGCCGCTGGCGCTCACCCGTGCGCAAGCCGAGCGCGCGGTCGCCGCAGTGCGGACGGCTAACGTTCCGCTCGGTAGCGGCAACAATAAGAGATGTTTTGCCTCGATGCGCGAACTTAAGCGCGTGGTAGATAGCGGCGAGATCGGAAAAATTCTCCATATCGAAGGGCATTTCTCCAACGAGCACTCAACGCGCGTTTCCGGCGGCTGGCGCGACGATCCGGCCGAATCGCCTGGCGCCGGCATGACCGGCGCCGGCCTGCACGTGCTCGACGCCTTCGTCAATCTCGCCGGGCCGATCAGCTATGTCGACGCGCGCAGCATCGTCAAGAAAGTGCCGCCCGATCCGCGCGACGTGGTCGCCGTGCTGGTGGAATTCGCCGGCGGCGCCACCGGCATGATGGCCACCGTGCGCGCCGCCCCGGTGTACTGGCGCTGCGCGGTATTCGGCACGGATGGTTTTGTGGAGGCCCGCGGCGAGGACACGCTGATCGTCGCCAAGATCGGCGGGCCGACGGAAGAGCGGACATTTCCGCACATCGACTCGCTACGCTTTCTGCTCGAAGCCTTCGCCGACGCAATCGAGGGCAAGGCGCCTTTTCCGGTGCGGCCGGAGCAGATGCTCGACGTAATCGGCGCCTTCGAGGCGGTGATCACATCACTTGCCAAAGGCGCGCCGGTGAAACTCGCGCGTTAGGCGGCGAGCCGGCGCGCGATCTTCATGCGCGACACGCTGTCGCCGGCGAGGTGGTTCCAGATGAAGGCGTCGCGCACCAGCTTGTCGGTGTGGTGATCCATGTGGCACCCCTGGGCGCCGCGCACCTCCATGTAGAGTTCGGAAACTTCGTTCACGACGTCGCAGGAATAGTTCATCGCCAGCCCGGCGTTGCGCGAGTGGATTTTCATGTCGTGCTCCCAGGCCACCCGCATCACGAATGAACGCAGCGCCTCGGTCAGCATGAACATCTTATTGATCTGCAGCTGCACGTTCTGCTGCGCGAATAGAAGCTGCCCGCCTTGCTTCTCGGTCTTGGCGTAGCGCAGCGCTGTCTCGCAGGCATCGTCGCAGATGCCGAGCGCGTTGGAGGCAAGCTCGAGGTCACCGAACAGATCGCCGCCGGTGGTGTCGCCGCCGGCACCGCCGGTCTTGCGCACCGCGCCGCCCACGTCGCCGACCACATTGGCGTGCGGCACGCGCGCGTTCTCGAAGATCATCTCGCCATTCTGGTAGAAGCGCCAGCCGCTCTTGTTGAACACCTTGCCGATGCGGAAGCCGGGCGTGTCGCGCGGCACCAGAAACATGGTGGTACCTTGCCGGGGCGCCACGGTCGCATCGGTGCGCGCGTCGATGAAGAACAGCTTGCCGATCGGCGCGTTGGCGATGAACGCCTTCTCGCCGTTGAGGATCCATTCATCGCCCTTGCGCTCGGCGCGCAGCTTCAGCCCGGTCTTGGGATCGTCCGACGGCAGGCGGTTGTCGGAACCGGCGCTCGGCTCGGTGATGCCCTTGCCGAGCACGAAGGTGTCGTCGGCGACGAAAGCCGGGAGAAAGCGCTGCTTCTGCTCCTCGGTGCAGGCGGAGGAGATCAGATGGCTCCATTTCCAGTTCTGGCTGAACGCCTTGGATATGGCGCTGTCCGCCTTGGCCAGCTCGGTCATCACCAGTGCCTGCGACACGAAATCGGTGCCTTGGCCGCCCCATTCCTTCGGCACCGCCATGGTGCGGAAACCGAGCTTGGAGCCCTTCTTGATGATGTCCCAGTCCCAGGTCTCGCGCGCGGTCGCAATGGCGTCGCGCGCGAGCGAGAGCGGGCGGATCTCCTCGTCGGCGAATTTACGCGCCGCCATCTGCCAGGAGCGCTGTTCGTTGCTCAGGGTGAAGTCCATGGGAGCATCCTCACGTGAAATGTTTGTTTATTCGCCGGCCAGCGCCATCGCGCCATTGCCGGCGCGCCGGTAGCTGGCCAGCTCTTCCGCGATGCGCAGCTTGGCGTCGGTATTACCGTCGCCTGAATGCTGGCAAACGCGGGCGTCGTGGATGTATTTCTGCAGCGGCATGTCGCGCATCACGCCCATGGCGCCGAATATTTCCGCCGCGTCCTTGGCAGCTTTCATGATGGCCTCGGACGCGAACACCTGCGCGATGGATTGCAGCGGCAGATCGGACAGGCTGCGGTCGGCGATGGCTTCGGGATGATCAGAGGCCCAGGCCGCCTGCCAGACGGCGGCGCGCGCAACCTCCAGCCGGATCGCGATCTCGGCCAGTTTGGTGGCGATCGCCTGATGCTCAATGAGCGGGCGGCCGCCCTGCACGCGCAAATGGGCGTAGTCGAGTGCGGCTTCGTAAGCCGCGCGGCCGATGCCGAGATTGCGCGCCTGCGCCAGCGGATTGCCGCGGCCGAGCGCGGCCGCGCCGGTCAGCAGCGTCGCCACGTCGTCGCCAAGTAGATTGCCCGCCGGCACCCGGCAGTCCTTAAACGCGACCTCACCGCACGCGCCATGCTGCCAGGCCTTGTCATGCGCACGCACGCTCACGCCCGGCGCGTCCGCCGGCACCAGCAGCACGCTCGCGCTGGCGCGGCCCGGGATATTCACCAGCACCGCGAACAGCCCGGCGACCGGCGCGTTGGCGACGCAATCCTTGACACCATTCACGATCCAATCGCCGCCGGATTTCACGGCACTCGTTTTCACCGCCGCTACGGCCGACGCCGGGCGGTGATAGTTGACGCCCAGCCGCGTATCGGTGCCGCCCTCATGGCCGGCGAAGGCGAGATGATAGCGGTCGCTGTTCAAGAATTTTGGCAGAAAGGTGTCGCGCTGGGCGTCGCTCATGGCGCGATCGAACAGCAGATGCGCTAGCCGCGAGCTTTCCGAGAGCACGGCGGCGATATCGGCATCACCCGCCGCCAATTCCTCGGTCGCGATGCACGCGGTGAGCGCGTCCACGCCGGCCCCGCCGCGCTCTTCTGATAGCGCCAGACTGCGCAGGCCCATCTGCGAGGCCTGGTCGAGCAGATCCGTGAGCAGGCTGCGGTCGCCAACGTCGAGCCGCTCCGCCTTGAGCGCGACCGGCTTGATCTCGCGCGTGACGAAGTCACGCACCGTGTCGCGGATTTCCAGCTGTTCGGAGCTGAGCTGCAGATTGTACATGACGCTGCCTTTTTTGCTTGGTGCGCTATTGCAGGACGGCGGCCGCGATGGCATCGCCCATCTCCTGGGTGCTGGCCTTGCCACCCAGGTCTTTGGTCAGGTGTTTGGCCTGCGTGACGACTTTGTCGATCGCCGCCTGCATGAAGCCGGCGGCGGCCGTGGCTTTCGGTTCGCTGTGCTTGCGGCCGAGAAAGGCCAGCAGCATCTGCCCCGACGCGATCATGGCGTAAGGATTGGCGATGTTGCGGCCGGCGATGTCGGGCGCCGAGCCGTGGGTGGCCTGCGCCATGGCCTGACGCTCGCCCACGCAAAGACCGGGCGCCAGGCCCAGCCCGCCAACCAGTCCGGCGCCAATGTCGGTGAGGATGTCGCCGAACTGATTGCTGGTAACTACGACGTCGTATTGCTGCGGCGCCATCACCAGTTTCATCGAGATGGTGTCGATCATCGCTTCTTCGAATTTCACGTCGGGATATTCGCGCGCGACCTTGCGGCATTCCTCGGCGAACATGCCGCAAGCGAGCCGATAGACCGGCTCCTTGTGCGCGGCGGTCACCTTCTTGCGCAGCCGCGTGCGCGCGATCTCGAACGCCTCGCGCGCCACCCGGTTCGACCCCTTGCGCGTGATCACGCGCATGGCGACGGTGATGTCGTCGTTCGGACGGAACTCCGGCGCGCCCGCCACCACCGTTTCCGAATAGAGCATCCCCTCGGAGATCTCGCGCACGAAGACGATGTCGACGTCTTTGTGGATCGAGGTCACGCTCGGATAGGATCGCGACGGTCGGACGGCGGCGAACAGCTCGAATTTCTTGCGCACCGGCGGCATTACCCATGTGGGGTCGTTGCGCGGATAGGCGGCATGCCCGATCGGCCCCATGATCCAGCCGTCAAGCTTCCACAGCGCCACCTCGGTGGTCGGCGGCAGCGTGTTGCCTTCCATCTCATGGCCAGCCTTGCCAATCGGCAATGGATGCCATTCGATGGCAAGGCCGGAGCGCGACGCCGCGGCCTTTATCACCTTGACGGTCTCAGGGACGACTTCGAGGCCGATGTCGTCGCCGAGTAGAATTCCAATCTTCACGCCGGCGTCTCCCGGAAGGCGCTGTTAGGTGGAAATGGGTCGAAAAGAACCGCGGCGGATGCCGCGTTTTTTGCACCATGACGCTAACGCGGCAATGGTCCCCGACGCAACGCTGCCCTGATCCGTTCCTTGGGCACTATTTCACAGCACGATAACCGCCGTATCCCCCGATTACGGGTTGTGCCTGAGCAAGCAAGATTAGTTCGCCGTAAACCCACCATCGACCGCGAGCGTCTGGCCGGTGATCGAAGCCGCGCCGGGGCTGGCGAAGAAAACGACGGCAGCGGCGACTTCCTCCGGCGTGATGAAGCGGCCGGTCGGAATGCGGGCGAGCATGCGCTCGCGAGTTTGATCGTCATACATCTTCGCGCGCGAGGCGGTGAGCACGGTGGCCGGCGCAACCGCATTGACGCGGATGTTGTGGCCGATCCATTCGATTGCCAGCATCCGCGTCATCTGGATCAATCCGCCTTTGGCGGTCCCATAGACCGTGCGGCCGGCAAATCCGGTCAGGCCGTGGGTCGAGGCGATGTTGACAACGCAGCCGGGGCGGCCGCGGCCGATGCAATGCGCGGCGTAGGTCCGCGCCATGAAGTAGGCGCCCTTGAGATCGGTGTTAACCACGTCGTCCCATTCCGTCCAGGTCACCTCGATCGCCGGCTTGACCAGCGTGCGGGCGGCGTTATTGACCAACACATCGATATCGCCGAAGGCCTCGACCGCGGCGGCGAAGGCTTGCGCGATATCGGCTTCGACGCGCAGATCGAGCCGCACTGGGGCCACCTTGCGCCCCTGCACCGCCGGGTCGTGCAATAGCGCGTCAAGCCGCGCGACGTCGCGGCTGGTGATCGCAAGATCGTAACCGGCCTGCGCCAGACCGCAGGTGATGGCGTAGCCCAGACCGGTCGAGGCGCCGGTGACGAGGGCGGTGGGGCTAGCCGGTGATGTCATCGAGGGTGATCCATTTCTGTTCCGCGGCGCTGCCCGACCGCGTCGCGCTGATCGTTAGCGCCCGGCGGCGTAGCCTTGCATGCCGCGCGGATTGGCGGCGGCGCGCCGGCGATTACCGACGCGCGAGGCCGCCGTCAGTCTTCCTTCCGACCAATCGGCTTCCACCTCAACCTTGTGACCGCGGCGGCGTAATTCCTTGATCGTGTCCGCCGACAGCCGGCCTTCTACCACCAGCACGCCCGGTCGCGCCTCGCGCGGCCAGAACGACGCCGGGAAATGCTCAGAATGCCAGGCCGGCGCGTCGATCGCTTCTTGCAGGTTCATCTTCGCGTGCACGTGGCGCAGGAAGAATTGCGCGGTCCACTGGTCCTGCTGATCGCCGCCGGGCGAGCCCCAGGCGAGGTAGGGCTCGCCGTCACGCAGCGCCATCGTCGGCGTGAGCGTGGTACGCGGCCGCTTGCCGGGCGCGAGTGAGGCAGGATGGCCCTCGTCGAGCCAGAACTGCTGCGTGCGGGAACCGAGGCAGAAGCCGAGTTCCGGGATGGTAGGTGAGGATTGCAGCCAGCCGCCAGAAGGCGTGGACGACACCATGTTGCCGGCTTGGTCAATGATATCGAAATGCACGGTGTCGCCGCGCATCGCGCCGGCGCTGTCAATCTTGGCGTCTTCGATCACGATGACTCTCGGATCGCGCGCGTCGTCGTGGGTCCATATCTTCCCGACCGTCGGTTCGCCCGCACCGGCCGCGACCGTGCGTGCTCCGGCCGGCACGCGGATCGGAAGCTGTTTGCCAAAGCCCTTGATCGTTCCCGGCCGTTGCTCGAGCGAAGCCATTTCGCCGACGAGCTTGCGCCGCTCGGCATTGTAGGATTTCGACAGCAGCGTTTCGCCCGGCACCTCGACGAATTTCGGATCGCCATAGAACTTTTCGCGGTCGGCAAAAGCGAGCTTGGCGCATTCAACGACCGTGTGAATAAACTCCGCGCTGGCCGGATCGGCGCCATCAAGACCGAAACCCCGCAGCAGCGCGAGTTGCTGCAGCATCACCGGCCCCTGGCTCCAGAACCCGCCCTTGCAAACGGTATAGCGGCCGTATTCAAGCGTCGCCGGCGCCTCGACTGTCGGCTGCCAGCGCGCCATATCGTCGGCAGTGAGCACGCCGCGGTGGCGCTCGCCGCTCGTGTCCATGACCTCCTGCGTGCGGCAGAATCTGTCGATCGCCTCGGCGATGAAGCCGCGCGACCAACACTCACGCGCTTTTTCGATCTGGCGCTCGCGGTCGCCGCCGACGCTTTCGGCCTCGCGCAGGATGCGGGCATAAGTGTCGGCGAGCGTGCGGTTGCTGAACATGGTGCCCGGCTCCGGCACCGCCCCGCCCGGCAGATAAATCGCCGCCGAGGTCGGCCAATGCTCGCGGAACAATTGCTCCACCATGGCGATAGTGGCGCTGGCGCGCTCGACCAAAGGATGACCGTTGCGCGCGTAGGAAATCGCCGGCGACAGCACGTCGGAAAGCCGCATGGTGCCGTAGTCGCGCAGCAGCAGCATCCAAGTGTCGAACATACCAGGCACGCAAGCCGCGAGCAGCCCGGTGCCCGGCACCATGTCCAATCCAAGCCCGCGGTAGTGCGCGATGGTCGCACCCGCCGGCGCCGGCCCCTGCCCGCAGATCACCTCGACCTTACCCTTGCGCACATCGTGCACGATCACCGGTACATCACCGCCCGGCCCGTTGAGATGCGGCTCGACCACCTGGAGCGTGAACGCGGTCGCCACCGCGGCGTCGAAGGCGTTGCCGCCTTTTTCCAGCGTCGCCATGCCGATGGCGGTCGCGATCCAATGGGTCGACGTGACGACGCCGAACGTGCCCTCGATTTCAGGGCGCGTCGTGAAAGGATTCGGATTTATCTTTGAAACCATTTCGGAATTTCCAGTAGCGCGGGCGCACGATACAGGAGCCGCGGGCCTTACGCTAACGCAAATGACAGGCAACCAGTTGCCCAGGCTTCACTTCGCGCAGGAGCGGCGTTTCCGCCCGGCAGCGCTCGAC
>DATISB010000032.1:0-24941 GCA_035469145.1 Pseudolabrys sp. | reverse complement strand
CCACATGGGGGGCTTAAAGGACCGCATCCCATACACCTATATCGTGATGATCATCGGCACGCTGGCGCTCACCGGCTTCCCGCTCACCGCCGGCTATTTCTCCAAGGATGCGATCATCGAAGCGGCCTTTGTGGCGAAGAGTCCCATGGCGTTTTATGGCTTCATTTGCACGGTCGGCGCCGCGCTGCTCACTTCGTTCTATTCATGGCGGCTGATCTTCAAGACCTTCCACGGCGAACCGCACGACCGCAAGCACTGGAAGGACGCCCATGAGAGCCCGATGGTAATGCTGATCCCGCTCGGCTTCCTGGCCTTCGGCTCGATCATGGCCGGGCTGCCGTTCAAGGAGATTTTCGCCGGTCACGGCGTTGAGGGCTTCTTCCGCGAGTCGCTCACATTCGCCAAGGGCAACAGCGTGCTCGAGGACATGCATCACGTGCCGCTGGAGATCGGCATTCTGCCGACCGTGATGATGGCGGTCGGCTTCGTCATCGCCTGGCACTTCTATATCCGCCGGCCGGATATCCCGGTTGAACTCGCGCGCCAGCACGAGGTGCTCTACAAATTCCTGCTCAACAAGTGGTACTTCGACGAGATTTACGAGGTGATCTTCGTGCGTCCGACCAAGTGGCTCGGACGCGGCTTGTGGAAGGGCGGCGATGGCTGGCTGATCGATGGCTTCGGCCCCGACGGCGTCTCGGCCCGCGTGCTCGACGTCACCCGCAACGTGATGCGGTTGCAGACCGGCTATCTCTATCACTACGCCTTCGCCATGCTGATCGGCGCGGCCGCCTTCATCACCTACTTCATGTTCGCGGTGCACTGATGAATATCAATTGGCCCATTCTCTCGGTCGTCACCTTCCTGCCGCTGCTCGGCGCTGCGTTCATCATGCTGGTGCGCGGCAACGAGGCGCGCGCCAGGGACACCGCGCGCTGGGTAGCGATGTGGACGACGCTGGTTACGTTTGCCATCTCGCTGGTGATGGTATGGCGCTTTGATGCGACTTCGGCGGAATTCCAGTTCGTCGAGAAGCACCCGTGGCTCGGCATCGCCTTCTATCACATGGGCGTGGACGGCATTTCGCTCCCCTTCGTGATCCTCACCACCGCGCTGATGCCGATCTGCATCCTGGCGAGTTGGACCTCAATCCAAAAGCGCGTCAAGGAATACATGATCGCGTTCCTGGTGCTGGAAACGCTCATGGTCGGCACCTTCTCGGCGCTCGACCTGGTGTTGTTCTATCTATTCTTCGAGGGCGGCCTGATCCCGATGTTTCTGATCATCGGCGTCTGGGGCGGCCCGCACCGGGTCTACGCCACTTTCAAGTTTTTTCTCTACACGCTGCTCGGCTCGGTGCTGATGCTGCTCGCCATCATGGCGATGTATTGGGATGCCGGCACCACCGACATTCCTGCACTGCTCCGGCACGGCTTCTCGCTCGGCTTGCAGAAATGGGCGTGGCTCGCGTTCTTCGCATCGTTTGCCGTCAAGTTGCCGATGTGGCCGGTGCATACCTGGCTGCCGGACGCCCATGTGGAAGCGCCGACCGCGGGTTCGGTCATCCTCGCCGCCATCCTGCTAAAGATGGGCGGTTATGGCTTCCTGCGCTTCTCGCTGCCGATGTTCCCATCGGCTAGCCATGATTTCGCGCCGCTGATCTTCACGCTGTCGGTGGTCGCCATCATCTACACCTCGCTGGTGGCGCTGATGCAGGAGGACGTGAAGAAGCTGATCGCCTATTCCTCGGTCGCGCACATGGGCTTCGTGACCATGGGGATTTTCGCGCTGACACCACAAGGGGTGGCCGGCGGCATTTTCCAGATGATCTCGCACGGCATCGTCTCCGGCGCGCTGTTCCTTTGCGTCGGCGTGGTCTATGACCGCATGCATACCCGCGAAATCGCCTTCTATGGCGGGCTGGTCAACCGCATGCCGTTGTTCGCGGCGGTGTTCATGGTGTTCACGCTCGCCAATGTCGGGCTGCCGGGCACCTCCGGCTTCGTCGGCGAATTCCTGTCGCTGATTGGCACCTTCAAGATCAATACCGCGGTGGCGACGATCGCCACGTTCGGCGTCATCCTGTCGGCGGCCTATGCCTTGTGGCTCTACCGCAAGATGATCTTCGGCAACTTGAAGCCGGCGCTGGTCGGCATCAAGGACATCGGCTTTCGCGAGGTGCTGATCTTCACGCCGCTGGTGGCGCTCACCATCCTGTTCGGGGTGGCGCCGAAGCCGGTGCTCGACATGTCGGCGGCCTCGGTCACCCAGCTGCTTGATAATTATAAGCACGCACTCGCGGCGGCCGATGCGCCGGCAAAAGATGCAACGGCCGGCTCCGCCACAATCAAGATGGAACGGGCCAAAATAATCCCAGTGAGCACCGCCCGATGAATCAATCGATGCAATTGCAAGCGCTGCTGCCAATCCTGCCAGAAGCCGTGCTGGCGATCGGCGCCATGCTAATGCTGATGGTCGGCGTCGGCGTGCACCAGAGCGAACGCAGCGCTCGGATCGTGAACGGTTTTTGCATCGCCGTGCTAGCGCTGGCGGCCTTTGTCGTGGTGATGTTGCCGGCTGGCCGCGTTGTGTTATTCGACGGCAGCTTTGTCGTCGACGATTATGCCAGGTTCCTCAAGCTGTTAGCGCTCACTGGTTCGGCCGGCACACTGATGCTTTCGCTCAATTGGCTCACGCTTGAGAAACAGCAGAAATACGAATATGGCGTGCTGTTCCTGCTCTCGACGCTCGGCATGATGCTGCTGATTTCCGCCGCCGACCTGATCGCACTCTATCTCGGGCTCGAGATGATGAGCCTGCCGCTTTACGTGATGGCCGCCTCGAACCGCGACAATCGGCGCTCGACTGAAGCCGGTTTGAAATATTTCGTGCTGGGCGCGCTGTCGTCCGGCATGTTGCTGTACGGCGCGTCGCTGATTTACGGATTCACTGGCACCGTTAATTTTGCCGGCATCGCCAAGGCAACCGGGCAGGGCGCCAATCTAGGCCTGATCTTCGGCCTGGTGTTCATGTTCGTCGGCTTCTGCTTCAAAATTTCGGCGGTGCCGTTCCACATGTGGACGCCCGACGTCTATGAAGGCGCGCCGACACCGGTGACCGCCTTCTTCGCTGCCGCGCCGAAAGTCGCCGGCATCGCCATCTTCGTGCGTGCCACCGTGGTGGCGTTCCCCGGCATTACCCATGAGTGGCAGCAGATCGTGGTGTTCGTGTCGATCGCCTCGATGGTGCTCGGCGCCTTCGCCGCCATCGGCCAGCGCAACATCAAGCGGCTGATGGCCTATTCCTCGATTGGCCACATGGGCTTCGCGCTGGTCGGGCTGGCCGCCGCAACGCCGGAAGGTGTGCAGGGCGTGCTGGTCTACATGTCGGTCTATGTGGCGATGACGCTCGGCACCTTCGCGGTGATCCTGAGCATGCGGCGCGACGGCATGTATGTGGAAAATATCAGCGATCTCGCCGGGCTCGCACGCACGCATCCGACCATGGCGTTCTTACTGGCCATGCTGCTGTTCTCGCTCGCCGGCATTCCGCCGCTCGCCGGCTTCTTCGCCAAGTTCTACGTGTTCCTCGCCGCCATTAAGGCCGGGCTCTATACGCTCGCGGTGATCGGCGTGCTGAGCAGCGTGGTGGGCGCCTATTACTATCTGAGCATCATCAAGATCATGTATTTCGACGAGCCGGTGAAGGGCTTCGAGCGCATGCCGGGGCTGCTGCGGGTGGTGCTAGGCGTGTCCGGTCTGAGCGTTATGCTGTTCTTCGCCTATCCCGCCCCCATCCTGGACGCAGCGACGGTGGCGGCGAAATCCCTCTTTTGACGCGCGATCCCGAAAAGTGGGAACCGGTTTTCGGTCAAGATCGCGCGCAAGCAAGATGAACCGCGACGCCACGGGCCTGGCGGGGGTCCGACACATAACTTACGGAATGCTCGGGTCGACCAACGCCGAGGCGCTGGCGCTTGCGCGCGCCGGCGAGCGCGGGCCGCTGTGGATCACCGCGCTTAGCCAGAGCGCGGGGCGCGGACGGCGCGGCAGCGCGTGGGTCTCGCCGCCGGGCAACCTATATGCCAGCCTGCTGCTGAGCGAGCCGTCGCCCAAGCCCTTGGCGCCGCAACTGTCGTTCGTGGCTGCGCTTGCGCTGCACGATGCCTTATGCGGCTGCGCGCCGCGGCTGGGGCCGCTGTTCAAGCTTAAATGGCCGAACGATTTGCTTCTGGGGCCGGACAAGCTTGCCGGCATCCTGATTGAAGGCGAGAGCGAACCGGTATTCGCGGTCGTCATCGGCTTCGGCGTCAATTGCATCAATCACCCGCTCGATACGTTTTTTCCGGCGACCGATTTGCGCCTTGCCGGCGCGATTGTCGCGCCTGAGGTTTTAATTGCGGCACTGTCAGCGGCGATTCTGCGCCGGTTGGCGCAGTGGAAGAGCGGCACCGGCTTTGCCACCATCCGCGCCGATTGGCTGACGCGCGCCGCCGGTCTTGGCGAGGATATCCGGGTGCGCTTGCCGGAGCGCGAACTGCGTGGCCGCTTCCACGGGCTCGACCAGGCCGGCCGGCTGCAGATCGAGCAGCCAAGCGGGCTCGCGACTGTTACCGCCGGCGAAGTATTCGAACTTGGGTCACGCTGACTATGCCGCTTACGAAGCAGGAACTAGTGTTCGCGCCGCTCGGCGGCGTCGGCGAGATTGGCATGAACCTGTCGATCTATGGGCTGGGCGACGAGCGCCGCCGTAATTGGCTGGCGGTCGACCTCGGCGTGTCATTTGCCTCGGAAGAGCATCTGCCAGGCATCGATCTGATTTTTCCCGACATCCGCTATCTGGTCGAGGTGCGCAAAAATCTCGCCGGCCTGGTGCTTACCCATGCGCACGAAGACCATTATGGCGCGGTGCTCGATCTGTGGCCAAAGCTGAAGGTTCCGATCTATGCCACGCCGTTCACCGCCGCTCTGCTGGCGGCCAAACGCGCGAGCGAGCCGGGCGCGCCGGAGATTCCGGTGACTATCGTACCGCTCGGCGGCCGCTTCAAAGTTGGGCCGTTCGACGTCGAACTGGTCTCGATGGCGCATTCTATCCCTGAGTCAAACGCGCTCATCATCCGCACGCCGGCCGGCACGGTGCTACACACCGGCGACTGGAAGATCGATCCGACCCCGATCCTGGGCGACGTCATCGATGAGAAGAAACTACGCGCGCTCGGCGACTCCGGCTGTCTCGCCATCGTCGGGGATTCCACAAATGCGGTACGCGACGGCCGCTCGCCTTCGGAAAAGGACGTGGGGAAAACCATCACCGAGCTCGTCAGGAATGCACGCGGCCGCGTGGCGGTGACCACCTTCGCCTCCAATGTAGCGCGCCTGCGCACGGTGATCGACGCCGCCCGCGCCGCCGAGCGCGAGGTGGTGGTGGTCGGCCGCGCCATGGAGCGCATCATCCAGGTCGCACGCGAAACTGGATACCTGGAGGGCGTGCAGGAACTCCGCCTGGTCGATGCCTATGGCTATCTGCCGCCCAACAAGGTGGTGGCGCTGTGCACCGGCAGCCAGGGCGAGCCGCGCGCGGCGCTCTCGCGCATCGCCGAGGACCAGCATCCGGACGTCACGCTGTCGCGCGGCGACACTGTGATTTTTTCCGCCCGCACCATTCCCGGCAACGAAAAAGCGGTCGGCCGCATCATCAACGGACTGATCGACCAGGGCATCACGGTGATCACTAACCGCACTCATCTGGTGCATGTGTCGGGGCATCCGCGCCGCGCCGAGCTTGAAGAGCTGATCGGCTGGGTCAGGCCGAAGATCCTCATCCCCGTGCACGGCGAGGCCCTGCACCTGTCGGAGCATGCGGCGCTGGCGCGCCGCTGCGGCGTGAAGGAAGTAGTGCAGTGCCGCAATGGCGATCTGGTGCGGCTGGCGCCTTCGGCCGGGATCATCGACGAGGTGCCGTCCGGGCGGCTCTACAAGGACGGCTCGCTGCTGGTTGAGGCCGACTCACGCACGGTCGCCGACCGCAAGCGCCTGAGCTTTGCCGGCGCGGTGTCGGTCGCGCTCGCGATTAACGATAAAGGCGTGCTGGCGGCCGATCCCGAACTCGATCTGATCGGCATTCCGGAACGCGACCGCGACGGCGGTCTCATCGCTGAAGCGGTCAATGACGCCGTGCTGGAGACGCTGGAGTCGCTGCCGCGCAAGCGCCGCAGCGATCCCGACGCGGTGGCGGAGGCCATCCGCCGCGCGGTGCGCGCCGCAGTGGCCGAGCGTTGGGGCAAAAAGCCGATGTGCCACGTGCACGTCTTGACGGTATGATGGTCGCAGCCGGAGTGGGTCGTAGAGGAAATCAATGATCGGTCGTCTCAACCACGTCGCCGTCGCGGTGCGCGATATTGCCAAGGCGACACAGGTCTATCGCGATACCCTGGGCGCGGAAGTCTCCGGCCAAGTGGCGCAGCCCGCCCACGGCGTCACCACCGTATTCATCACGCTGCCCAACACTAAGATCGAACTGTTGGAGCCGCTGGGAGAAAATTCTCCGATTGCCAAATTTCTCGAGCGAAATCCCGACGGCGGCATCCACCACGTCTGCTACGAGGTGCCCGACATCCACGCCGCCCGCGACGCCTTGAAGGCGCAGGGCGCCCGCGTGCTAGGTGACGGCGAACCGAAGATCGGCGCTCACGGTAAACCGGTACTGTTTCTGCACCCGAAGGATTTCTGCGGAACTCTGGTCGAGCTGGAACAAGCCTGATGGCGACTAGCACCATCGTCGCAATTTATTTCATCATCTGGTGGGTGGTGCTGTTCGCCATATTGCCGTGGGGCGTGCGCAGCCAGCAGGAAAGCGGCGAGGTGGCGCCCGGCACCGATCCAGGCGCGCCGGCGGTGCATCGGATCGGGATGAAGCTCATTTACACGACGGTGGCCGCCAGCATCGTGTTCGGCATTCTATATGTGGTCTACGTGCTCGACCTCATTCCATACGAATTCCTCAAGCAGATTGCCAAGCCGCCGCATTCCTGAAGCGGCAAGCCAATCGCTGGCGTGCGACAAAAAAAGAGCAGGGCGCGATGCCCTGCTCGTCGCATAGTGAAGTCCTCATCCTCGTTTTTATTCGTGTCATGCTCAAGGCGGCGGCGTTTTTCGCGCCGAGGACTTGGCTCCTCCCAAGACTTGGACCGCAGCTTGGGGCCGGCTTAGTGCGCCGCACTCTCCAATCTCACGGATGTTTCAGGCTAACCGATCGTCGCTGTTCTGTCACCACGATTCGTTCAACGCTCGATCACGATCGGTGCGTCGCTCCCGATCTTTGACGGTGAGCTTCGCGATCGAGACGCGGCTGCCTATTATTTAATAGTCCCACCGCTTTCCGTATCTCGTCAGGCGGTCGGGGGAAAATAGACTGAATAGGGAGAATAGTAAAACTACTCGCATAAGTAGTGTGATGATCCGAAGCAGCCGGGCGCCTTGTGTTTTTCCGGCCGATCCGCTTTCACAAGGGACCCGTCCGCCCTCGATTCCGAGCCGCCCGCAATGCGCCTGTCCCGCTTCTTCCTGCCGATTTCACGTGAAACACCGAAAGAGGCGGAGATCGTCTCGCACCGACTGATGCTGCGCGCCGGCATGATGCGGCAGGAGGCCGCCGGCATTTACGCCTTCCTGCCGCTCGGGTTCCGTGTGTTGCAAAAGATTTGCCAGATCGTGCGCGAGGAACAGAACCGCTCCGGCGCCATCGAACTGCTGATGCCGACCATCCAATCCGCCGACTTGTGGCGCGAAAGCGGGCGTTACGAGGCCTATGGCAAGGAAATGCTGCGCGTCAAGGACCGGCACGAACGCGACATGCTGTACGGGCCGACCAACGAGGAGATGATCACTGAGATCTTCCGCGCCTATGTGCGCTCGTATAAGGATCTTCCGCTCAACCTCTATCATATTCAGTGGAAGTTTCGCGATGAGGTTCGCCCGCGCTTCGGGCTGATGCGCGGCCGAGAATTCCTGATGAAGGACGCGTACTCGTTTGATCTTGACCAGAACAGCGCACGTCACAGCTATAACAAAATGTTCGTCGCTTATCTGCGAACCTTTGCTCGACTCGGATTGAAATCGATCCCGATGCGCGCGGAATCCGGCCCGATCGGCGGCGACCTCAGCCACGAATTCATCATTCTTGCCTCGACCGGCGAGTCGGAAGTGTTCTGCCACAAGGACTATCTCGATCTGCCTGTGCCGGCAGCCGACGTGAATTTCGACGACATCGCAGGCCTGCAGGGGATCGTCGACAAGTGGACGGCACAATATGCCGCCACGTCCGACATGCACGATGCGGCGGCCTACGCCAAAGTGCCGGCCGACAAACAGGTATCGGCACGCGGCATTGAAGTCGGCCACATTTTCTATTTCGGCACCAAATATTCCGAGCCGATGAAGGCGGTAGTTGCAACCGGCGAAGGCGGCGAGGTGCCGGTGCACATGGGCTCCTACGGCATCGGGCCGAGCCGGCTGGTCGCCGCCATCATCGAGGCCTCGCACGACGAGGCCGGCATCATCTGGCCGGAGCCGGTGGCGCCGTTCAATGTCGCCATCCTCAACTTGAAGCAGGGCGCAGCCGACACCGATGCGGCTTGCGAGCAGCTCTACCAAGACCTCACCGCCAAGGGCGTCGAGGTGCTCTATCACGACCTCGACGAGCGCCCCGGCGCCAAATTCGCCACCGCCGACCTGATCGGTATACCCTGGCAGGTGCTGATCGGCCCGCGCGGCCTCGCCGAGGGCAAGGTCGAGGTGAAAAAGCGCGCCGGCGGCTCGCGCGATATGATGACGCCGATCGCGGCGTTCGATTTGCTATCGCGCTGACCACTCAGCGTCCGGACTGGCCCATGGTCGTTGCGGACGCCGGTACCGCATGCACGATGCGGAAATGCCGGGCCCGCAACTCGCGCAGCAGTCTTGGCAGCGCCCGCGCGGTCGCCGGCTGAATGTCATGATGAACGAGAATGCCCCGGCGTTTGCGTTCGATCCGTGCAAGCACACGCGCAGTGATCCGGTCCGTCGAAATGTGAGTCCAGTCGTGGGCGACAAAATCGGCGCTACAGGTAATGACGCCGTGTGATGCTAGATGTTGCTCGAGCGCCGCCGAGCGACCCAATCCCGGGAAGGGGTAGAACGGTGCGACCGCGTTGCGGTCGCCCAGCACGGCCGCGACCATTTCGACTCCCCTTTCGAAATCCCGTTTGACGTCGGCCTCCGGCACTCCGTGGCCGAGAACGCGATGGGACTGCGAATGGGTCGCGATGGTGTGGCCCTCGGAATGAGCGCGGCGCACTAGGCTCGGATAAGCCTTGGCCATGCCGCCGAGGACAAAAAATGTCGCCCGCACACATTCGGCCCGTAGCGCGTCCAGAACCCGCGCGGTATAGGGCGGTAACGGGCCGTCGTCGAACGTGAGGACGATTTCGTGGTCGCGCAGCGGCAGGGTGTCTGGGAATTGCATCGTGCCGACGCGACGGATTTGCGCCAGATTGACGGTCAGCACCCGGCTGGTGCCGAGCGCGGCGGGGCGGCCGCGACAATCCGCTGCCACGGCCGATGTCGCGGCGGCAAAAAGCGCCAGTGAGCAGGCAAAATCGAGCAGACGGTGCAAGGCGGGTTGGGCGGGGTTAATGGGGACAACGGAGACAGCGGTGGGGAGGACCCATATGGGCTTTGATGAGCATTTGGGTATTGATCTAAATCAGGACTAAGCGGGAGGCGGTTGTGGCTGCGGCGCACTTGGCAGCACAAACAGCGGTCTCGGCGTCCAACCCAACAATCCTGTGTGCGGCCAAGGGCTTTGGCCGAGATAACCAGCTTGAATCCGCCAGAATCGTGTGAAAATCCGGTGACGGGAACCAGCAAACAATGACCGAGCCCAACGGGACGCGGCCCTTCTCTCCGTTCGAGTGGATGCTATCGCTGCGCTACCTACGGGCGCGACGCAAGGAAGGATTCATCTCGGTGATAGCCGGGTTCTCCTTCCTCGGCATCATGCTGGGCGTTGCCACCCTCATCATCGTGATGGCGGTGATGAACGGCTTTCGTAAGGAGCTGCTCGACAAGATCCTCGGGCTCAACGGCCATCTGCTGATCCAGCCGCTGGAAAAGCCACTCACCGATTGGGAAGACGTCGCCGCGCGCATCGCCGGCGTTAAAGGCATCAGGCTGGCGGCGCCGATCGTGGAAGGCCAGGCGCTGGCGAGTTCGCCGTTCAATGCCGGCGGCGTGCTGATCCGCGGCATCCGTTTGAAGGACCTGGAAGGGCTGCCGTCCGTCATCAACAACATCAAGCAGGGCACGCTCGGCGGCTTCGACGAAGGGCAGGGCGTGGCGATCGGGCGACGGCTCGCCGACCAGCTTTCGCTGCGCTCGGGTGACAACATCACGCTGGTGGCGCCGCGCGGCGCGGTGACGCCCATGGGCACCATGCCGCGCATTAAGGTCTACAAAATCACCGCGGTGTTCGAGATCGGCATGTCGGAATACGACTCAGCCTTCGTGTTTATGCCGCTGAAGGAGGCGCAGGCGTATTTCAACCGCGCCGGCGACGTGACCGCCATTGAGGTTTATACCGACAATCCCGACCGCGTCGACCGCTACCGCAAGACGGTGCAGGACGCGGCAGCTCGGCCGATCTTCATGATCGACTGGCGTCAGCGCAACGCCACCTTCTTCAACGCGTTGCAGGTCGAGCGCAATGTGATGTTCCTGATCCTAACCCTGATTGTCTTGGTGGCGGCTCTCAACATCGTGTCCGGGCTGATCATGCTGGTGAAGGACAAGGGCCAGGACATCGCCATCCTGCGCACCATGGGCGCCACGCAAGGCTCGATCATGCGCGTGTTCCTGATCACCGGCGCCGCCATCGGCGTGGTAGGCACCATCGTCGGATTCCTCCTCGGCATCGTGGTCTGCCTCAATATCGAGAGCATCCGCCAGTTCTTGTCTTGGTTGACCAATACCGAGCTGTTCTCGCCCGAGCTCTATTTCCTCTCGCATCTGCCGGCCGACATGGACACGGCCGAAACTAGCGCGGTGGTGGTGATGGCGCTCGTGCTGTCGTTCCTCGCCACGCTCTATCCGTCCTGGCGCGCGGCGCGCCTCGATCCGGTGGAGGCGCTGCGCTATGAGTGACACCGTCATGGCGGATGGCATCGAGGTGGCGCAGGAGCCGGATGCCGAAATCCCCATCCTGTTCCTGCATGGGGTCGAGCGCACTTACCGGCAGGGCGATGAGGCACTGCATATCCTCAACGGCGCCGAGCTCGCGATCTGGCCCGGGCAGTCGGTAGCGCTGGTGGCGCCCTCAGGCGCTGGCAAATCCACGCTGCTGCATATCGCCGGCCTGCTCGAGCATCCCGACCACGGCGACGTCTATATCGACGGGCGCGCCACCGCGATCCTGCCCGATCACGAGCGCACTCGCATCCGCCGCAACGAGATCGGCTTCGTCTACCAGTCGCACCATCTGCTGCCGGAATTCACCGCGCTGGAGAACGTGCTGCTGCCGCAGATGATCGCCGGCCTCACACGTGGCGAGGCCAAGAAGCGCGCGGTCGAGCTTTTGAGTTATCTGGGCCTGGGCGACCGACTCACCCACCGGCCGGCGGAACTTTCCGGCGGCGAGCAGCAGCGCGTCGCCATCGCGCGCGCGGTCGCCAATGCGCCGCGGATTCTGCTGGCCGACGAGCCGACCGGAAATCTCGACCTGCACACCGCCGACCATGTGTTCGCGGCTTTGACGCAGCTGGTGAGCGCCTCTGGGCTCGCCACCATCATCGCCACCCACAACATGGAACTCGCCGGCCGCATGGACCGGCGGGTAACATTGCGCGAGGGGCAGGTGGTGGAGATGGAGTGAGGGCGGCGAAAATCTTCTAACGTATTGATTTTGTGTAGATAGTTCCTCTAGACGCGCGTGATTTTCTCGCCACTTGACTTTAGAACATACCATGAACTATGTTCCCTCTCCGTTCTTGGGAGAGAACCATGGTCAAATCCGTCATTCAAGAAGCCGCCGCCCTCGCTTCGCTGGCACTGTTCGTCGGCATGATCGCAATCTGGTCGCAGGTGTTCAGCAACCTCTAGTCATTCCGGGGCGCGAGCGAAGCGAGCGAACCCGGGATCCAGACGTGATGCGTTGCGTATCTGGGTTCCGGCCTTTGGCCGGCCCCGGAATGACAGTAATCGGTGTCGTCGCACCCTGGGGAAAACCGGCATAGCGGGCGTTTCCGCGTCCTGCGCGGTGGACTCTGCGGGTTGCCATCCCCACTCTGGGTGCCACGAAGGAATCATCCGTGGCCGATCTCGATTTCGTGCATTTGCACGTGCACTCGAACTATTCGCTGCTGGAAGGCGCGATACCCCTTGCGCGCCTGGCCGAGCTGGCCAAGGCCGACAAGCAGGCGGCGCTCGCGCTCACCGACACCGACAACATGTTCGGTGCGCTGGAATTCTCCGAAAAGCTTAGCGGTGCCGGCATCCAGCCGATCGTTGGCTGCGCGCTCGCCATCGATTTCGGCGACACCGACCATGGCGCCCGCAATGGCAATGCGCCGGTCCCGCGCGAGCGCATCGTGCTGCTGGCCGCGCGCGAGGCCGGCTACCGAAGCCTGATGCGGCTGTCCTCGCGTGCCTTCCTCGACACGCCGCCGAACGAGCCGCCGCGCCTCAAGCTCGAATGGCTCGAGGGCGAAACCGGCGACATCATCGCGCTCACCGGCGGGCCCAGCGGGCCGCTCGATGGCGCCATCTCGGCCGGGCAGAGCCATCTCGCCACCACGCGGCTTGATGCGCTGCACTGTCTGTTCGGCGACCGGCTCTATGTCGAGTTGCAGCGGCACGGCACCGCGAATGAGCGCATGACCGAGCCGGTGCTGATCGATCTTGCTTACAGCAAAGGCCTCCCGCTGGTCGCCACCAACGAGCCCTATTTCGCCAGCGCTGCAGATCACGAGGCGCACGACGCGCTGATCTGCATCGCGGAAGGGCGGCTACTCGCGGAGAGCGACCGACGCCAACTCAACGCCGAGCACCGCTTCAAGAGCCGTACTGAGATGGTCGCGCTGTTCGCCGATCTGCCGGAGGCGCTCGGCAACACCGTCGAGATCGCCGAGCGCTGTGCCTTCCGTCCGCACATCCATCTGCCGATCCTGCCGCGCTTTTCGGTCGGCGACAGCGTGGTCGACGAGGCGGATGAATTGCGCAAGCGCGCCGAGGCCGGCCTCGCGCAACGGCTCACGAGTGCGGGCGTCGCGCCTGGTCACACCGAGGATGAATACCACGCGCGGCTTGATTTCGAATTGGACGTCATAGCCGGCATGAAATATCCCGGCTACTTTTTGATCGTCGCCGATTTCATTCAATGGGCCAAGAAAAAGGGCATCCCGGTCGGCCCCGGCCGCGGCTCCGGCGCCGGCTCGCTCGTGTCCTACGCGCTCACCATCACCGATCTCGATCCGATCCGCTTCGGGCTCTTGTTCGAGCGCTTCCTCAACCCCGAGCGCGTGTCGATGCCGGATTTCGACATCGACTTCTGCCAGGACCGCCGTGACGAGGTGATCCGCTACGTGCAGGAGCGCTATGGCCGCGACCAGGTGGCGCAGATCATCACCTTCGGCACCTTGCAGGCGCGCGGCGTGCTGCGCGACGTCGGCCGCGTGTTGCAGATGCCGTACGGGCAGGTGGATAAGCTGTGCAAGCTGGTGCCGCAGAACCCGACCAGTCCGATTACGCTTGCACAAGCCATTGAGGGCGAGCCGAAGCTGCAAGCCGAGCGCGACGGCGATCCGGTGATCAAGCGCGCCTTCGACATCGCCAAGAAGCTGGAAGGCCTCACGCGCCACGCCTCCACCCATGCCGCCGGCATCGTGATCGGCGACCGCGCGCTCACCGAACTGGTGCCGCTCTATCGCGATCCGAAATCCGACATGCCTGTGACCCAGTTCAACATGAAATGGGTGGAGCAGGCGGGCCTGGTGAAATTCGACTTCCTTGGCCTCAAGACGCTCACGGTATTGCAGACCGCGGTGGCACTGGTGAAACGGCGTGGCATCGACATCGATCTCACCGCCATTCCGCTCGACGATAAGAAAACCTACGACCTGCTGGCGCGTGCGGAAGCGGTCGGCGTGTTCCAACTGGAAAGTGCAGGCATGCGGCGCGCGCTGCTCGACATGCGGCCCGACCGTTTTGAGGACATCATCGCGTTGGTCGCGCTTTATCGCCCAGGCCCGATGGCGAACATCCCGACTTATTGCGCGCGCAAGCACGGCATGGAGCAGCCGGATTACATTCACCCCAAGCTCGAATCCGTCCTGAAAGAGACCTTCGGCGTCATCGTCTATCAGGAACAGGTGATGCAGGCTGCGCAGATCCTCGCCGGCTTCACGCTCGGACAGGCCGATCTGCTGCGACGCGCCATGGGCAAGAAAATTCGCAAGGAGATGCAGGCGCAGCGCAATAATTTCGTCGAGGGCGCGGTCAAGAACGGCATTGAGCGCTACCAGGCCGACGCCATCTTCGATCTGCTCGAGCGCTTCGCCGAATATGGCTTCAACAAGAGCCACGCCGCAGCTTACGCGCTGGTCGCCTACCAGACCGCCTATATGAAGGCAAATTTTCCGGTCGAGTTTATGGCAGCATCGATGACGCTCGACACGAGCAATACCGACAAGCTGGCCGAATTCCGCGCCGAGGCGGAGCGCCTTGGCATCAAGGTCGATCCGCCCTCGATCAACCGCTCGCACGTGACATTCGAGGTGGATGGCAACACCATCATCTACGCGCTCGCCGCGCTTAAAGGTGTCGGCGCCCAAGCGGTGACGGAAATTGTCGCGGCGCGTGCGCGCGCTAAGTTCGCCGATCTCGCGGACTTCGCCGACCGCATCAATCCGCGTGCCGTCAACAAGCGCGTGCTGGAAAGCCTTGCCCAAGCCGGCGCCTTCGATGAATTCGAGGCCAACCGGGCGCGCGTGTACCCCGTCATAGACGCGGTGCTCGCGCGCGCCCAGCGTTCGCACGATTCCGCGACTATCGGGCAGAACGAATTGTTCGGCGGCGGTGGCACACGCGAGCCTATTGCCTTGCCGAATGCTGAGCCGTGGCTGCCGGCCGAGCGGCTGCGGCGCGAATACGAGGCGGTCGGATTTTTTCTCTCCGGACATCCGCTCGACGACTACGCCGCCGTGCTCAAGAAATTGCGCGTGCAGTCATGGGCCGATTTTTCGCGCGCGGTGAAGGCCGGCGCCACGGCCGGGCGCGTGGCCGGCACCGTGGTCGCGCGCCAGGAGCGGCGCACCCGCACCGGGAGCAAGATGGGCATCATCGGGCTGTCCGACCCGACCGGCCACTACGAGGCGGTGATCTTCTCGGAAGGGCTCGCCGAGCACCGCGACCTGCTTCAGCCGGGCACCGCGGTGCTGCTGTTTTTGTCGGCAGAAGTGCAGGGCGATGAGGTGCGCGCGCGTATCCAGTCGGCCGAGCCGCTCGATGAGGCGGCCGCCAATATCAACAAGGGCCTGCGCGTATTCCTGCGCAACGCGGCGCCGATCGAAGCGGTGGCCAAGCGGCTGGAGCCGATCGCACGGCCGGCCGCCGCCAATGGCGACGGCGAAGTGAGCATGGTGCTGATGCTGGAGCAGGGCACTGAAGTGGAAGTGAAACTGCCCGGCCGCTTCAAGGTCTCGCCGCAGATCGCCGGCGCCATCAAGGCGGTGCCCGGCGTGGTGCAGGTCGAGGCGCTTTAGGCCCGCCTTGCATCGGCAAAACCAGCCCTATATAAGCCCCCCATCACTCACGCGGACCGTTGGCTTTAGGCCCCGACAATGGGTCAAAAAGGCCGTCCGGTGGTCCCTTTAGGGGGCTCACACACGTCCGCGGCGGATCAACCGGAGAAGATTATGGCGCTTCCTGACTTCACCATGCGTCAGCTTTTAGAAGCTGGCGTTCATTTCGGCCATCAGGCCCACCGCTGGAACCCGAAGATGGGTAGTTTCATCTTCGGCACCCGCAACAATATTCACATCATCGATCTCGCCCAGAGCGTGCCGCTGTTGCATCGCGCGCTACAGGCGGTGAGCGACACCGCGGCCAAAGGCGGCCGCATCCTGTTCGTCGGCACCAAGCGGCAGGCACAAGACGCCATCGCTTCAGCCGCCAAACAGTCGGCGCAGTATTACGTCAATTCGCGCTGGCTCGGCGGCACGTTGACCAACTGGAAAACGATTTCCGGCTCGATCACGCGCCTGCGCAAGCTCGACGAGATGCTCAATTCTGGCGAATCGGGCGGCTACACCAAGAAAGAGCGCCTCACCATGCAGCGCGAGCGCGACAAGCTCGACCGCTCGCTCGGCGGCATCAAGGACATGGGCGGCGTGCCGGACCTCTTGTTCGTGATCGACACCAACAAGGAAGACATCGCCATCAAGGAAGCGCGCCGGCTCAATATTCCGGTCGCCGCCATCGTTGATACCAATTCCGATCCGGCCGGCATCACCTACGTCATTCCGGGCAACGACGATGCCAGCCGCGCGGTCGCGCTCTACTGCGAATTGGTGGCGAAAGCCGCGATCGACGGAATTTCCCGCGCGCAAGGCGAGGCGGGCATCGATATCGGCGCGGCGGAAAAACCAATCGTCGAGCCGGTGCCGACGCAGCCGGCGCTCGCCGATCTTGGTTTCGAGCAGCTGCCCGGGCCGCGCGGCGTTGCCGACGACCTCAAGAAGCTGCCCGGGATTTCGCCGGCGATCGAGAAGCAGCTCAACGATCTCGGCATCTTCCACTACACGCAGATTGCCGAGCTTTCGCCCACCGCCGCGCATAATGTCGGCGAAGAGGTGGGATTGCCCGGCCGCGTCGACGGCTGGATCACGAAGGCCAAGGAACTGACGGCGGAGTAATGACGACGATGGCGAATATCACGGCCCAGATGGTCAAGGAACTGCGCGAGTCGACCGGCGCCGGTATGATGGATTGCAAGGCCGCGCTCACCGAAAGCAACGGCGAGATGCAGGCGGCGCAGGACTGGCTTCGCAAGAAGGGCCTCTCGAAAGCCGCCAAGAAGGCTGGCCGCGTCGCGGCCGAAGGCCTGATCGGCGTGCAGGTCGCGGGCAGCAAGGGTGTCGTGGTCGAGGTCAATTCGGAAACCGACTTTGTTGCTCGCAACGACCTGTTCCAGGGCCTGGTGAAGATGATCGCCGGTGTGGCGCTTAGCTCCGGCACCGACGTCGAAAAGATCAAGGCCGTCAAGGTCGGCAGCATCACGGTGGCCGAAGCCATCGCCGACACGATTGCGAAAATCGGCGAGAACATGACGCTGCGTCGTGCCGCATCACTGTCGGTCAGCAAGGGCGCGATCGGCGCCTATGTGCATAGTTCGGTGGTCGACGGGCTCGGCAAGATCGGCGTGCTGGTCGCGCTCGAATCCGCCGGCAAGGCGGATGAGCTGGCGAGCCTCGGCCGCATGGTCGCCATGCATGTTGCCGCTTCCAATCCGCAGGCGATCGAGGCTTCCGGCCTCGACCCGACCGTGGTAACGCGCGAGAAGGAAGTGCTGGCCGACAAGTTCAAGGCGCAGGGAAAACCGGCCAATGTGATCGAGAAGATCGTCGAGTCCGGCTTGAAGACCTTCTATAAGGAAGTCTGTCTGCTTGAGCAGGTATACGTCCACGACGACAAGAAGACCGTCGCCCAGGCTTTGAAGGAAGCCGAAGGCAAAGTGGAGGCTACGATCAAGATCACCGGGTTCGTGCGCTACGCTCTCGGCGAGGGAATTGAGAAGCAGGAAACCGATTTCGCCGCCGAGGTCGCGGCCGCCGCCGGTCAAAGCTAGGCATACCAACGCATGAGTGACCCGCTCTATCGCCGCGTCATCGTCAAATTGTCCGGCGAAGCGCTCACCGGCGCCAAGGGATTCGGCATCGACCAGGCCACGGTCGAGCAGATCGCCACTGATCTTGTGACCACCGCCAAAATAGGCGTCGAACTCGGCGTGGTGGTCGGCGGCGGCAATATCTTCCGCGGTGTCGAAGTGTCGGAGCGCGGCGTACCGCAGCCGGTCGGCGACACCATGGGCATGCTGGCGACGGTGATGAATTGCCTGGTGCTGGAAGCGGCCATCGAACGCGCCGGGCGCGAAGCCCGCACGCTGTCGGCGCTCGCCATGACCGCGGTTTGCGAGACCTATAACCGCAAGCGCGCGCTGAAAAATCTTGGCAAAGGCCGCGTCGTGCTGCTGGCCGCCGGCACCGGTAATCCATTCTTCACCACCGACACCACGGCCGTTTTACGCGCCGCCGAGCTCGACTGCCAGGCCGTTCTGAAGGCCACTAATGTGGATGGAGTCTATACCGCGGACCCCAAGAAAGACCCGAAAGCCAAGCGCTACGACAAGCTCGGCCACCAGGAGGCGATCGAGAAGAACCTGCGGGTAATGGATTCTACCGCCTTCGCGCTTGCCCGGGAAAACGACATGCCTATCATCGTGTTCTCGATCGCCGACAAGGGCGCCATCGAGGCCGTTATGCGTGGCAAGGGCCGCTCGACGGTGATTGGCTAGGCCGACCCGCGTTTTACCAGCGGCGTCGTGTTCGGGGGATCGCCATGGCAAACGAAACGCATGATATCAACGAGATCAAACGCCGCATGCAGGGCGCCAGCTCCGTGCTGAAGACCGAACTGTCTGGTCTGCGCACGGGCAGAGCCTCCGCCCATATGCTCGATCCGGTCATGGTCGAGGCCTATGGCGCGCAGATGCCGCTCAATCAGGTCGCCAGCGTTAGCGTGCCGGAGCCCCGACTGATCACGGTCAACATCTGGGACCGCTCGCTGGTGCACGCGGTGGAAAAAGCGATCATCAATTCCAATCTGGGTCTATCGCCGGCGACCGAAGGACAAATTATACGGCTGCGCATCCCCGAGCTCAACGAGGAGCGCCGCAAGGAACTGGTCAAGATCGCGCACAAATATGCCGAGACCGCGCGCGTTGCGGTGCGTCACGTGCGACGCGACGCCATGGACTTGATCAAGAAGCTGGAGAAGGATCACAAGATCAGCAAGGACGACCACGACCGCTTTTCCGGCGATATCCAGAAGGCAACCGATGCCGGGATCGCAGAGATCGACCATATGCTCGCCGCAAAGGAAAAGGAGATCCTCACCGTTTGAGGTAGCAAGCCAATGCCCGAGGCCGAGATTCCGTATAGCGCCGCGCCGACGTTCGAGGAGGCTCCGCGTCACGTCGCCATCATCATGGATGGCAACGGCCGCTGGGCGGCGGCTCGCGGGCTGCCGCGCGGCGAGGGGCACCGCCGCGGCGTTGAGGCCTTGCGGCGGACGATCCGCGCAGCCAGCGAGATCGGCATCAAGTTCTTCACCATCTTCTCCTTCAGCGCGGAAAACTGGTCGCGTCCGGCCAACGAAATCGGCGAACTGATGGGCCTGCTGCGCCGCTTCATCCGCAACGATCTCGCCGAGCTGCACCGCAGCGGCGTGCGCGTGCGCGTGATCGGCGAGCGCGACGGGCTCGATCCGGATATCGGCCGGTTGCTGGTGGAGGCAGAAGAGCTCACCAAGAACAACGACAGTCTTACTTTGGTGGTGGCCTTCAATTACGGCGCGCGCCAGGAAATCACGCGCGCGGCGCGACGGATCGCCGCGGAAGTGGAGAAAGGGAGCCTCAAGCCCGCCGACATCACCATGGAAACTGTCGGCGCATATCTCGACGCGCCGGATATCCCCGATCCCGATCTCATCATCCGCACCAGCGGCGAGCAGCGGCTGTCGAATTTCCTGCTCTGGCAGTCGGCCTATAGCGAACTGGTGTTCGTGCCGACCTATTGGCCGGATTTCGACCGCGCCGCACTCGAGGCGGCGATCCGCGAATACCAGCAGCGCGAGCGCCGGTTCGGCGGCCTGGTCGCGAAGACCGGATCCTAAACCCGTGAATAATCTCATGTTGCGCATCGTCTCCGCCGCCGTGCTGGGGCCGATCGCGATTGCGGCGGCCTATTTCGGTGGCTGGCCGTTCGCGGTGTTCTGGGCCGCCGCTGCCGCCGCGGTGCTGTGGGAATGGACCAAATTGGTCACGGGTCTAATCTGGACGATTGCCGGCATTGGCTATGCGGGCATCATGCTGCTGGCGCCGCTTCTGCTGCGCGCCGACAACACGTACGGATTCCTCGCATTGGTTTTGCTATTTGCCATCGTGTGGACGACCGACATCCTCGGCTACTTCGCGGGCCGCGCCTTCGGCGGACCGAAACTGTTGCCGGCGATCAGCCCGAAAAAAACCTGGTCCGGCGCAATCGCCGGCACGCTCGGCGCAATGATCGTGGCTGTTCTTGTCGCAAGCCTCTTTGGCGTGTTCAACAGGACGACGATTGCGATCATCGCGCTGCTGCTGTCGATGGTGGCGCAGCTCGGCGACCTATTCGAATCCTGGGTCAAGCGCCAGTTCGGCGCCAAGGATGCAAGCCATCTAATTCCCGGCCATGGCGGCGTGATGGATCGCCTCGACGGCTTCTGGGCCGCGGCCCTTGTGGGCTGCATGATCGGTTTACTACATGGCGGTTTCGACGGCGCTGCGCGCGGCTTGCTGGTATGGTGAGTGTATGACCGTACCAGGCAATCCTTCAACCAAGCTTGCCCGATCGAAACCACTGCCGGCCGCTTCCGTGCGTAGCATTACAATTCTGGGTGCCACCGGCTCGATCGGCGCCAGCACCGTCGATCTGATCAAGCGCGAGCCGGAACGTTATCGCGTCGAGGCCGTCAGCGCGCGGCGCAACTCGGCGGCGCTGGCAAAAATCGCCCGCGAGGTCGGCGCTCGTTTTGCCGTGGTCGCCGATCCGGCGGCTTACGGTGAACTGAAGGATGCGTTGGCCGGTAGCGGCATTGAGGCGGCGGCGGGTGAGGCCGCTCTTCTCGAAGCCGCCCAACGTCCGGCCGATTGGGTGATGGCGGCAATCAGCGGCGCGGTCGGACTAAAACCAACATTGGCGGCGATTGAACGCGGCGCCATGGTCGGGCTCGCCAACAAGGAATGCCTGGTTTGCGCCGGCGCCTTGTTCATGCGGCACGCGGCGAGCGCCGGCGCCACCGTGCTTCCGGTCGACTCCGAGCACAATGCCATATTCCAGGCGCTCGGCGCTGGCCGCCGCGAGGACGTCAAGCGCGTCATCCTCACGGCATCGGGCGGGCCGTTCCGCACCTGGTCGCTGGAGGCGATCAAGGCGGCGACACCGGAACAGGCGCTGCGGCATCCGAACTGGACGATGGGGCCGAAGATCACCGTTGATTCAGCGAGCCTGATGAACAAGGGCCTTGAAGTGATCGAGGCGTATCATCTGTTCGCGCTTAAGCCGGATGAGATCGACGTGCTGGTTCATCCGCAATCGGTGGTGCATGGGATGGTGGAGTTTAAGGATGGCTCGGTCGTGGCCCAGCTCGGTCCTCCCGATATGCGCGTCCCGATCGCCCATTGCCTGGCCTGGCCGCGGCGGATCGACGGCCCGGCGCCACGGCTCGATCTAGCGCGCGTGCGCGAATTGACCTTCGAGGCCCCCGACCTCGTTCGCTTTCCGGCCATGGCGTTGGCGCGGCGCGTCTTGCAGGCGGGCGGCGCGGCGCCGACCGTGTTCAATGCGGCCAATGAGGTCGCGGTCGCCGAATTCCTCGCCGGCCGCCTCAGTTTTCCTGCGATTACGGCGCTGGTCGAAATGACATTGGATGCGGCTGCCGGGCGCGGCCTGCTGGCCGAACCGGCGGACATCGATGCTGCGCTCGCCGTTGACCATAATGCGAGAAGTTTAGCTTTGACCCTCTTGCCCGAAATTGCCGTAAAGTAATCCTAATAAGCTAATAAGCTTTCGCTAACGACGTATGCGCCATACCGGCGGGACGAGGGTGTGATGAGTATGGACATTATGGGTGGGTTGGGCGCTCTTGGCGGCGACCTCGTTGGTTATCTAGTTCCCTTCCTGTTTGTGCTGACAATTGTTGTTTTCTTTCATGAGCTTGGCCATTTTTTGGTGGCTCGCTGGTGCGGTATCAGGGTGCTGGCATTCTCGATCGGTTTTGGTCCTGAAATCGCCGGCTTCTATGACCGTTACGGAACGCGGTGGAAAATCGCCGCAGTTCCGCTCGGCGGCTATGTGAAATTCTTTGGCGATGACAACGCGGCGAGCGTGCCCGACCATGCGGCCGCCGCCGCCATGAGCGAAGCCGAGCGAAAGGTCAGCTTTGTCCACAAGCCGGTTGGCCCGCGTGCCGCAGTGGTGGCGGCCGGCCCGATCGCGAATTTCATCCTGGCGATCGCTATTTTCGCCGGCGTCTTCATGACCGTCGGCAAACAGACCACCAGCGCCCGCGTCGATACGGTGCAGCCGGCCAGCGCCGCGCAGGCCGCCGGCTTCATGCCGGGCGACTTGGTGGTGGCTATTGATGGCGAGAAAATCGACAGTTTCTCCGAGATGCAGCGCATCGTCAGCGTCAACGCCGGCGCGCCGCTCAATATCGAGGTAGAACGCGGCGGTGTGCATGTCACGCTCAAAGCCACGCCACAGCTCAAGGAGATCAAGGACAATTTCGGCAATATGCATAGGCTCGGCGTGCTCGGCATCAGCCGTTCCATGGCGCCCGGCGACATTAAGACGCAGAAGATGGGGCCGCTCCAGGCCATCGTCGGCGGCGTGCAGGAGACATGGTTCGTGGTCGAGCGCACACTATCATACATAGGCGGGGTGTTTACCGGCCGGGAAGCGGCCGACCAGCTCGGCGGACCAATTCGCATTGCCCAGGTCTCCGGCCAGGTGGCGTCTGCCGGTTTCGTCGCGCTTATGCATCTGACCGCCGTGCTATCGGTCTCGATCGGGCTTCTGAACTTATTCCCGATTCCGCTGCTCGATGGCGGTCATCTTTTGTTCTATGGGATCGAGGCGATTCGCGGCCGGCCGCTATCCGAGCGCGCCCAGGAGGTCGGGTTCCGGATTGGCTTGGCGATCGTGGTCATGTTGATGATATTTGCGACGTTTAATGACATTTTGCATCTGGCTACCTCTTAGAGCGTGGCTTAAGGGCAACGTTTTGAGGGGAAAGGGAAACTTAGGTCGGCAGTTTCGTTTGCAGTGCCTATAAAACGCTGTACAAAGCTGCCAAAGCTAACCCAGCAGTCAGTCGACTCCGCAACGGGGGCGGCCCCACGGGTAATTAAAGGCGCGTTGCGCATGGGACTTGGTGTGCGGATTTTACGGGGACTGGCCCTCTGCTGTATTGTCCTCGGGGGGACCCTTGTCGGTACCGGAATTGTGGGCGTGGCGTCGTCGGGCGTTGCGGCTGCGCAGAGCGCTAATTCCATTGAGGTCAGAGGCAACCGACGGGTCGAGAGCTCGACCATCCAGTCCTATTTCAAGCCGGGTCCGGGCGGGCGGCTGAGCGCCGATCAGGAAGACGAGGGGCTTAAGTCGCTCATTGCCACCGGCCTGTTCGATGACGTGCGCATCGACCATTCCGGCGGCCGGCTGGTAGTCACCGTGGTCGAGAATCCGGTGATCAATCGCGTTGCCTTCGAAGGCAACAAGAAAGCCAAGGACGACCAACTCAAGGTCGAAGTCCAGTCGAAGCCGCGCGGGACGTTGTCGCGGCCGACCGTGCAGGCCGACGTGCAGCGCATCATTGAAATCTATCACCGCAGCGGCCGCTTCGACGTCAAGGTTGAGCCGAAGATCATCGAATTGCCGAACAATCGCGTCGATCTGGTTTTCGAGATCACCGAAGGTGCGAAAACCGGCGTGAAACTAATCCGTTTTGTTGGCGCGAATGCCTACTCGTCCGGCCGTTTGAAGGACTTGATCAAAACCTCCGAGAGCAATTGGCTCAGTTTCCTACAAACCACCGACATCTACGATCCGGACCGGGTAGAAGCCGACCGCGACCTGTTGCGCCGCTTCTATCTCAGACATGGCTATGCGGACGTGCGCATCGTCTCGGCGGTCGGCGAATACGACCCGGACAAGAAGGGCTTCGTCGTCACCTTCACCATCGATGAAGGCAGCCAATATCACGTCGGCACCCTCGACGTGGTGTCGAACGTGCGCGCGATCAGTCCGGCATCGCTGCGCAGCAGCCTCAGGTTCAGCGCGGGCAGTGTCTACAATGCCGATCTGGTCGAGAGGAGCGTCGAAAGGATGACGATCGAGGCGGCCAAGCACGGCTACGCCTTCGCCAATGTGCGTCCGCGCGGCGACCGCGACTTTCAGAAGAAGGTCATCAATCTCATTTTCGTGGTCGAGGAAGGCACGCGCGCCTATATCGAGCGCATCAATATTCTCGGCAATACCCGCACACGCGACTACGTGATCCGCCGCGAATTCGATATTGGCGAGGGCGATGCCTATAATCGCGCGCTGATCGACCGCGCCGAGCGCCGGCTGAAGAACCTGAACTATTTCAAGACGGTCAAGATCACCAACGAGCCCGGCTCGGCGCCCGACCGGGTCGTCGTCAATGTCAACGTCGAGGAAATGTCGACCGGCGAGTTCTCCATCGCGGGCGGCTACTCCACCGCCGACGGCTTCCTCGCCGAGGTCAGCATCGCCGACCGCAACCTCATGGGCCGCGGCCAATTCGCCAAGGCGGCGGTGAGCTATGGCCAGTATACGCGCGGCCTCAATCTGTCGTTTGTCGAGCCCTTTTTGCTCGGCTACCGCATGGCCGGCGGCATCGACCTGTTCGCGCGGCAGAGCCTGCCGACGTCATACGTATCCTACAGTACGCAATCGATCGGAACCAATTTGCGCCTCGGATTTGCGCTGTCGGAAGAACTCTCGTTGCAGCCGCACTATTCGATTTACCAGCAGAAAATCACGCTGCCGAATTCGTTAAATAACTGTATATCGACCC
>DATISB010000031.1:0-14262 GCA_035469145.1 Pseudolabrys sp. | reverse complement strand
AAGCGGATATGGCGACAAGTCCGTGCGATGTCAGCTTTACTCCCGTCGGTCAGCGAGACTTCCTTGGGAGGCTTACCTCGACTGCCGCCGCTGCTGTTTGAGCCGCCGCCATCTCCACCGCCATTCTTCTCGTCGTTGTGGGCAGCATCGAGGGCCACAAGGTACTCTCGAACATGGGATATCTTCGGCCATGCAATCGACTGGTCGCCGGGTACGCGCTTCATCTTGTCCACGTCGGCCTTGATCAGGCTCGCATCGACCGAAAATGCTTCGCCGCCAACCAGCCCGGCCGCGATACACATCGTCACCACGCCCTCGAAGACCCGGCGCAAGGCATCACTCTCGCGGAAGCGCTCGTGCCGGGCTCGACAGAACACTGAGTGATCCGGGATCTTATCCTCAGTCCCGAGCTTGCAGAACCACCAGTACGCTAGATTGACCTGCACCTCAGCGCAGACCCGCGGGGTGCGGAAGAAGGAGCTGATGGCGCCATACTCGCTTTGTGATGCTTCTCAAGGTTCCGAGCAAGGACACGGCGACCGTGGTAGCCGCGCTCGGTAAACACGTACGCAAACTGCCTCAGGAACTGCGCCGCTCGCTGACCTGGGATCGAGGCAAGGAGATGGCTGACCACAAGAGCTTCACCGTCGCCACCAACGTGCAGGTCTATTTCTGCGATCCACGCAGTCCTTGGCAGCGCGGCAGCAACGAGAACACCAACGGCTTGCTGCGACAATATTTTTCGAGGGGAACAGATCTCTCGCGTTTCTCTCAGGCGCATTTGAACAAGATCGCCCTGCGGCTCAATCAACGACCACGAAAAACCTTGGGCTTTGAAAGTCCTGCCGATAGACTACAAGCCGTGTTGCATTGACATCTTCCAATTGGCTTGCGTGCATTGATCTTGCTCAAAGGGTTCTGTCTGTCTGCCGCATCAAACGGCGGTCAATCACTGCCGTTTTATGTCCTGTTTATTTTGACCGCTTCGGGTTAAAAGCAGCCATAGCGGCATGTCCGCGTCAGATTCTCTTTACCCCCAACAATAGACATTGGGCGGCGTATCCATGCCAATATTTGGCGGCCCGTTTATGAGTCCACGCCATATAACGAACCGGTTTTCCGATAAGATCATGTTCACGAAATACGTTTCGACCGGACGGTAACTGATGTTGCAAGCCGCCTCACTCATCACGCTCGCGCGCATCCGCCACGCCTTCTTCACCCGCAGCGGCGGAGTCTCGCAGGGCGTCTATGCCAGTCTCAATGGCGGCGTCGGCTCCGACGACGCGCCCGCCAACGTCATTGAGAACCGCGCGCGCATGGCGGCGGCGCTCGGCGTACTGCCCGACTACCTCATCACCGCCTACCAGATTCATTCGCCTGACGTGGTCGTCGCCGATCAGCCGTGGACTCAGGAAAAACGTCCGCGCGCCGACGCCATCGTCACCCGCACGCCGCGACTCGCGATCGGCGTGTCAACCGCCGACTGCGGCCCGCTGCTGCTTGCCGATGCCGAGGCGGGCGTGATCGGCGCGGCGCATGCGGGCTGGCGCGGCGCCCTCACCGGCGTGATCGAGGCGGCGATCGCCGCCATGGAGACGCTCGGCGCCGAGCGCTCCCGCATCGTGGCGGCGCTCGGCCCCACCATAAGGCAGCCGAACTACGAGGTCGGGCCGGAATTCGTCGCGCGCTTCCTGGCGGCCGACGCCGACAACACGCGCCTCTTCGTGGCGTCGGAGCGCGCCGACCATGCTATGTTCGATCTCGCCGGCTATATCACCAACCGCGTGCAACGCGCCGGTGTCGTGAATTTCGAGGACCTCGGCCTGTGCAACTATGCAGAGCCTGAGCGCTTCTTCAGCTACCGCCGCACCACCAAGCAGGGCGAGCCCGATTACGGCCGGCATATCAACGCCATCGCGCTCGCCGATTGACGGCTTCCTCAGCGACAGGCCGCTGTCTGGACTCCAGGGCGCCGTAGCCGCTACGGTTCACCCCGGCCGAAGATCTGAAAGATAAAAACAAGGCCAGCGACAGGGGTGGCGATGCTGTGGAGTTTGGGCGGGTGCGCCTGGCGCGCCACGCGGCGTATATCCCGGCCTGGCGTGCTGTTGACCGCCGTCTTCGCGATGGCGCTCACCGCCTGCACCCAAGACGGTCAGCCCGGTATGGCCGGCCAACCACGCGGTGCCACGGTCGCCTTCGAATCCATCGACGGGCCGCCGCCCGGCCAATTCCGTGAGCTGGTACAGGCGCTCAATAACGAGGCGCAGACGCGCCGGCTGGCGGTGATGTCGCGCGAAAGCCCGTCGACTTATCGCGTGCGCGGTTATCTCGCCGCCAAGGTGACGAAACGGGAGACCACGATCTTGTGGGTCTGGGACGTGTTCGACCGCGACGATCGGCGTGCCTTGCGCATCACCGGTGAGGAGGCTGCCAATGGCCGCCACCGCGACGCCTGGTCCGCCGCCGACGACGAGATGCTGCGCCGGATCGCCCGCAGCAGTATGGACCAACTCGCCGCCTTCCTGACCTCGCCCGAGATCGCGCCCGGCACGCCCGACACCGAGCCGCACATGGTGATGGCTGGGGCGCGCGATCACACGCCGGAATCGACCGGCATCTTCCGCCTATTCCAGCCCAATGCCGATCCGGTGCCGACCGAGACCGTGCAACCTGCCGCCGCCGCCGGCCCGGTCCCTTTGCCGCCGCGTCGGCCGCCTGTGGCGACTACAACATCGGCCCGGGAGAGGCTGATGTTGGCAGCGTCCAGCCACTGATCCATGGGCGCATTCACCCTGCCCAAAAGCTTGCGCACAATGATTTGGACTCGTATTGCGAGCCCCTCCCCGCCTTGTTATGACCTGCGCGCCTACGGCGCTGGGTAGCAAAGGATTCGTAGATGTCGGGCAAGAATGGAGCGATCAAGCTCGTCGCCGGCAACTCGAACCCTGCTTTGGCGCAGGCGATCGGCGAATACCTCAAGACGCCACTGACCAAGGCGGTGGTGCGGCGCTTTGCCGACATGGAGATCTTCGTCGAAATCCAGGAAAACGTGCGCGGCGCGGACTGTTTCGTCATCCAGTCCACCTCGTATCCCGCCAACGACCACTTGATGGAATTGCTCATCATTATGGATGCGCTGCGCCGCTCGTCCGCGCGCCGCATCACCGCGGTGATCCCCTATTACGGCTATGCCAGGCAGGACCGCAAACCGGGGCCGCGCACGCCGATTTCGGCCAAGCTGGTGGCCAATCTGATCACCCGCGCCGGCGCCGACCGGGTGATGACGCTCGACCTGCATGCCGGGCAGATCCAGGGCTTCTTCGACATCCCGACCGACAATCTCTACGCCTCGCCGGTGAAGGTGCGCGACATCCGCGATCGCTTCCAGCTTGACAATGTGATGGTGGTGTCGCCCGACGTCGGCGGCGTGGTGCGCGCGCGCGGGCTGGCCAAGCGCATCAACGCGCCGCTCGCCATCATCGACAAGCGGCGCGAACGCGCCGGCGAATCCGAAGTGATGAACGTGATCGGCGACGTCGCCGGCTACACCTGCGTGCTGGTCGACGACATCGTCGATTCCGGCGGCACGCTGGTGAACGCGGCCGAGGCCTTGCTAGAGCAGAAGGCCAAGGCGGTCTACGCCTATATCAGCCACGGCGTACTGTCGGGCGGCGCGGTCGCGCGCATCGCCAAATCGCGGCTGAAGGAACTGGTGATCACCGACTCGATTCAGCCGACCGAAGAAGTGCGGGCCGCCGGCAATATCCGCGTGCTGCCGATCGCCACGCTGATTGGCGAGGCGATCGGGCGCACCGCGACCGAGGAGTCGGTGTCGAGTCTGTTCGACTGACGGCCGATTAGCGCTGCCGAGTTATCCCCAAAAAGATTCACTGTACCGCCGGATTGCCTGTGGAGATTCCACTCTGCGTGGTTGCCTATGACAGGCAAATCACGGCCCATTGGGCCTCGATGATGCCTCTGGCGGGCTGAATCGCACAGGTTATAGTCAGTTGGCCAAGTGATTCGCTTCCGCCGTCAAGGCGTCCCGTATCCCTGCGTAAATCCGGTCGGCTGCTGCCGTGCGTTTGCGGTTCCCTCTCGATTCGGCAAAGCGGAGACGTCATGCCCCAAATCGCCTACGCGGACGAATCCCGAATCAACCCCCTCGACGTGGTGGAACGTTTGGCGGCGGTTAACGACTGGTCGTTCGAGCGCGCCAGCGACGACGAGATCACCATCCTGGTCACCGGCAAGTGGACCGACTACCAGGTCTCCTACACCTGGATGGGCGACATCGAGGCGCTGCATCTGGCTTGCGCTTTCGACCTCAAGGTTCCCGAGCGCCGCCGCGCCGAAGCGGCGACGCTGATCTCGCTGATCAACGCGCGGCTTTGGGTCGGCCATTTCGACCTCTGGGTCACCGAAGGCATGCTGATGTTCCGCCACGCGCTGGTGCTGGCGGGCGGCACCGAGGCTTCAGGCAAGCAGTGCGAGGCGCTGCTCGGAAGCGCGCTCGACGCCTGCGAGCGATATTTCACCGCCTTCCAATTCGTGGTCTGGGCCGGCAAGGGCGCACGCGAGGCGCTTGAGGCCGCCATGTTCGACACCTCGGGCGAGGCGTGAGCCGCAAACCGCAACCGCTGAAATCGATAGGCAGCCTTCTCCTCGTCGGCGCCGGAAAGATGGGCGGCGCCATGCTTGACGGCTTGATCGCGCGCGGGCTTGCACCGAAGCGGATTGTGGTGATCGAGCCGCAGCCGGGGAAGGCCGTGCAGGCACTGGCGCGGCGCGGGCTCAAGCTCAATCCGAAAGGCAAGATCGCCGCCGTCGCCGCCATCGTGATCGCGGTGAAGCCGCAGAGCGCGCCCACAGCAGTGCCGCCGCTCAGGCCTTATCTGGGCAAGACGACGCTGGTGCTCTCGATCATGGCCGGACGCACGCTTCGATTTCTGGAGCAATCGCTGGCGCCGGGCACGGCGATCGTGCGCGCCATGCCGAATACGCCGGCATCAATCGGCCGCGGCATCAGCGTCGCGGTCGGCAACGCCAAGGTCTCGGCGCGCCAGCGCAAGCTCGCCGGCGATCTGCTTGCCGCCATCGGCAAAGTGGAATGGGCCTCCGACGAGACGCTGATGGACGCGGTCACCGCGTTGTCCGGCTCCGGCCCGGCCTATGTCTTCCTGCTGGCGGAAGCGATGACCAAAGCCGGCATCGCTGCCGGGCTGCCAGCGGATTTGGCCTCCCGCCTCGCGCGCGAAACCGTCGTCGGCTCCGGCGAACTGCTGCATCGCTCGACGCTGGATGCCGCCACGCTGCGGCAGAACGTCATCTCGCCCGGCGGCACCACCGCCGCTGCGCTAGAGGTGCTCATGGGTCCCGGCGGCTTCGAGGAGCTTCTGACCAAGGCGATTGCCGTCGCTACCAGGCGAGGCCGCGAATTGGCGGGGTAATTTCTTGCCCTAGAACCGGCGCCTTTGCGGGCCTAGATTAAGGCCAACGGAACAGTCCGCAGGAGGCCGCCATGGCCCGCAAGCCGAAACGTCAACGCAAAGCGCCGGCAGCCCCGCCGCGAGGCACCTCCGACCGCGACAAGGCGATCGACGCGCTGATGGCGTTGCTCGCCGAGCATTCGTTCGAGGACATTGGGTTGGCCGAGGTCGCCGGCCGCGCCGGGCTGAAGCTCTCGCAATTGCGCGCCGAATTTGGCTCGACGCTCGCCATTGTCGGCGCCCACGTCAAGGACATCGACCGCGCGGTGCTGACCGTCGGTACGGCCGACATGGCGGAGGAGCCGGCGCGCGAGCGCCTGTTCGACGTGCTGATGCGCCGTCTGGAAGCGCTCGCCCCCTACAAAGCGGCGGTGCGCTCGCTTATGCGCTCGGCGCGGCGCAATCCCGGCCTCGCGCTGGCGCTCAATGTCATGGCCGTGCGCTCGCAAAGCTGGATGCTGGAAGCCGCCGGCATTGGCGCGACCGGTCCGAAAGGCGCGCTGCGCGCACAAGGCGCCGCACTGATGTTCGCACGCGTGCTGTCGGTCTGGTTCGACGACGACGAGCCTAGCCTCGACCGCACCATGGCCGCGCTCGGCCGCGGGCTGGCCAGCGCCGAGCGCTGGGCCGGCTTCCTCGACGACCTGTGCGCTTTACCGAAATGCGTGCTGCGCAGGCCGCGCCGCCGCCGCGCGCGCGACGAGGAAGAGGCGGAAGCGGCGTGATTGGCCTCGTGTCCCGGATGCGGTGCAGCACGTAGCGAAGCGGAGCGGTGCACCGCTCATCCGGGGCCCAGGTTGTTTTTCTTATTAACCGGAGTCCCGGGTCTGCAGCGCACCGTTAGCTACCCTCACGCTGCGCCGCGCCCGGGACAAGTCACACCGGCACCCTGACCGCTGCCCTTAAACCCCCGAGCGGGCTGTCGCCGAGTGTGATGTCGCCGCCGTGCGAGCGCGCGATGTCGCGCGCAATGGCCAAGCCCAGCCCGGTGCCGCCCTCGTCCTGATTGCGCGCGTCGTCGAGCCGCAGGAACGGCTTGAATACTTCCTCGCGCAAATCCGCCGGGATGCCCGGCCCGTCGTCGTCCACGGTGACGATGAGGTAGCGGTGATCGCGATGGCCGGTAATGGAAATCGACGTCGCGAAGCGGGCGGCGTTCGACACTAGATTGCCGAGGCAGCGCTTGAACGCGGCCGGCCGCACGGTGACGATCGGCGGCCCATGGAACACTACGCTCGCTTTGTGGCCGTGGCGCTCGGCGTCGTCCTTGAGCTCCTCGAGGAAGGCCGCCATGTCGGTCGGCGCCGCGACCTCGCCGAGATCGCCGCGCGCGAAGGCGAGATAGGCCTCCAGCATTCGCGCCATCTCGTCGATATCTTTCTGCATCGCCTGAACTTCTGGCGTTTTTTTCTTGATCAGCGCCAGTTCAAGCTTGAAGCGCGTGAGCACGGTGCGCAGGTCGTGCGATACGCCAGCCAGCATGGCGGTGCGCTGCTCGATCGCGCGCTCGACACGCGTCTTCATCTCGATGAAGGCCTGCGCCGCGCGCCGCACCTCGCGCGCGCCGCGCGGCTTGAAGTTCGGAACCTCGCGACCCTTGCCGAAGCTTTCGGCGGCGTCGGCCAACCGCAAGATCGGCTTGATCTGGTTGTGCAGGAAGATAATGGCGACGCTAAGCAGCACCACCGAGGTGCCGACCATCCAGAGCAGGAAAATTTCCGAATTCGACGCATAGGCCGCGTTGCGCCGCGCGAACACCCGCATCACCGTGTTGTCGAGCTGGACGCGAACCTCGACCAGCGCCGACTTACCGACCGTGTCGATCCAGTACGGCCGGCCGATCTGCTTGCGCAATTCCTCCGACAGCGTCTGATCCAGCAGTGAAAAGAACGGCTTCGGCCCCGGCGGCGGCATATCGCTGAGCGGCAGGAAATCAACCACCAGGCCGAGCCGGTCCTGCGCGATGCGGCGGATTTGTTGCTGGTCGGCGTCCTGCGGGTAGCCGCGGTAGACGTCGATCAGCGCGGCGATGTCCTGCACCACGCCGGCCGACAGCCGCTGGGTGACGACGTTCCAATGCCGCTCCATGAACACGAAGGCGACCACGGATTGCAGGATTACCATCGGCATAATGATGATGAGCAGCGCGCGCGCGTAGAGGCCCTTCGGCAACACGCTGTTGAGCCAGTGGCTGAGCCGCCGCCAGCCGTCGGGAATGCGGCCGAGCGCGGCATGGATGCGGCGCACGGGAGGAATCGCGTCGTACCAACGCCAGGCTTCGGCGAGCCGCTCGAATGCCGTGCGGATGGTACGGATGCCGGTATCGATGCTGGTCATGTGCTGGTCACCAGCCGGTAGCCGATGCCGCGCACAGTCTGCACGAACAGCGGATGGGCGGGATTGCGCTCGATCTTACGGCGCAGCCGGTTGACCTGCACGTCGACGGCGCGCTCGCTGACCGAGCCGCCATTGCCGGCGAGCGCCTGGCGCGAAACGGTTTCTCCCGGCGTCGCCGTCAAGGTGCGCAGCATTTCGCGTTCGCGATCGGTCAGCCGGATGATCTCCTCGCCGCGACGCAACTCGCCGCGCGCCAGATGATAGACGAACGGCCCGAAGCGCACCGATTCCACCGGCGGCGTGGCAACCGGCTGCGCGCGCTTGAGGATATTAGCGATGCGCAGCGACAATTCGCGCGGCTCGAACGGCTTTGACAGATAATCGTCGGCGCCCATCTCGAGACCCTTGATGCGGCTTTCGGCGGCGTCGCGCGCGGTCAGCATCAGGATCGGCACGCTCGATGAGCCGCGCAGCGACTTGACGAAATCGAAACCGGACTCGCCCGGCATCATCACATCGAGAATGAGCAGATCGAAGCTCAGACCGTTGAGCTTGGCGCGCGCGTCGGCCGCGTTCTCGGCCGTGGTCACGCGGTAGCCCTCGCCGGACAGAAAGCGCGACAGCAGGTCGCGGATGCGGCGGTCATCGTCGACGACCAGCAAATGCGGCGCATCGTCGGAAAGCGTGGCGGGCAGCATCATCGGCTTGCTCCTCCCGCTAGCTCCGCGGCTTGGCGGCGCGCGTGATCAGACGCAGCACGCCCTCGCGATTGTCGGCGTCGATCATGGCAGTGAGGAAACGCCGCGCCGACTCATGCGCGCCGGGGCCGAGCTCGGCGAAGGCGCGGTTGATGCGTTGCGTTTGCAGACCGGCGAGCTTGAGCGCCAAAGTCTCGCCCTTCGGTGTCACATACAAGAGACGTTGCCGTCGGTCCTGCGCGCCTTCCTTCTGCGCCACGAAGCCCTGATCGACCAGTTGCTTGAGCACGCGGCCGAGCGACTGTTTAGTGATGTTGAGGATCTCCAGCAGGTCGGCGACCTTCATGCCAGGATTGCGGTTGACGAAATGCAGCACCCGGTGATGGGCGCGCCCGAAGCCGAGCTTGGAGAGCACCTCGTCCGGATCGCCGACAAAATCACGATAGGCGAAAAACAACAGCTCGATGATGTCCCAGATCGGCTCGGAATGCGCAGGCGTCGCGCCCGGGCTCTCGGCTAGGCCGCTGGCCGGGGCGGCGATCTTAGCGCTCACATTTACGTCAGCCATGTTTACATATTTTGGTTTTATGTTACAAAAAGGTGTCCGGGGACGTAAGGATCGTGCTGAAACGGTCCTTTTATTCCGGCAGTGCGCCGGCGGGACGGCGATAGGACCGGTCCGGACCCATTCATACCGGGTGTTGTCCCGCGACGCAAAGTATTGGAATAGGCGTGAAAAATGCGCCATGAACGGGGCAAGAGACAGCGGCAAAAGAGGCCAACAGGCCCGTCGCGACGGAGGAAGGTATGGCTGCGCAATCCTATGACCGGCTCGAAGGGGTCATCTGGTACGATGGCAGGCTGGTGCCTTGGGCTGACGCCAATCTGCATGTGCTCAGCCACGGCCTACACTATGCGAGCGCCGTGTTCGAGGGCGAGCGCGCCTATGGCGGGGCAATCTTCAAGTCGACCGAACACTCCGAGCGCCTGAAACGCTCCGCCGGTATCCTCGATTTCGAAATCCCCTACTCGGTCGCCGAGATCGACGCCGCCAAGAAGCTGGTGCTGGAGAAGAACGGCAAGAAGGAAGCCTATGTGCGCCCGGTCGCCTGGCGTGGCTCCGAAATGATGGGCGTCTCGGCGCAAAACAACACCATCCATCTCGCCATCGCCAGTTGGGAATGGCCGAGTTATTTCGATCCCGAGCAGCGGCTCAAGGGCATCCGGCTCGATCTCGCCGAATATCGCAGGCCCGACCCGAAGACAGCGCCCTGCCGCGCCAAGGCCGCCGGCCTCTATATGATCTGCACCATCTCCAAGCACCGGGCCGAGCGCCGCGGTTATGCCGACGCCATGATGCTGGATTGGGAAGGCCGCGTCGCCGAATGCACCGGCGCCAATATCTTCTTCGTCAAGGATGGCAAGATCCACACGCCGCTGGCCGACTGCTTCCTCGACGGCATCACCAGGCAGACCGTGATCGGTCTCGCGCGCAAGCGCGGCTTCGAGATGATCGAGCGCCGCATCCTGCCCGACGAGCTCACCGAATTTTCCGAGTGCTTCATCACCGGCTCGGCGGCGGAAGTGACCGCGGTATCGGAGATCGCCAACTGGAATTTCAATCCGGGTGGCATCACCAAGCAGTTGATGGACGACTACAGCGCGGAAGTGAAGCCGAAGGGCAAGGCCGCGGCGGCCTGACGACGATCAAATAGCTTTTTTGACTGCGACGGCTGCGGCCGGCTGTTCCGGCCGCAGCAGCGTGACGTAGTGCAAGCGATTGTGTGCGACGAAGCGGTCCATGCGCTCGTCCAGCACGCGGCGCCGGCTCTCGGAGGCGTGCCGCAACAACAGCGTGCGGTCGCGCGCGAAGGCGACGAAGCCGGCGTGGAAATAATCCAGATTCGGCCGCCGGCTCACGAAGCCGACGATATCGCCGCTTTGCAGCATGGCCTTGTGCGCGAGAAAAGCGGCGCCGGGGATGACGCGCATCGCAAATCGCCGCTTGGAAAGCCCCTTCTGCGAATCGACCGTCTTTTCGATGTCGACCGCGCCGTCCATGCCGATCCAGCGGCAGGTCTTGTTCACTACGTTGTGCTGGCCCCATTCGAAGAAATAATGATTGCGCTCGAACCAGTTCACGATGCCGTTGTGATAGCGGATCTCGCGCAGCGCCGTCTCGAATTCACCGATGTCGTGGGCGATGGCGGCCGCCAGCACTGTTTCGCAGAAGGTGACGCAATCGAAGGCGTCGTCGCGCACGACGAATCTTTCTGGCCGCCGCGGCCCGCCGATCAGCGTGTAGCCCTGGTAGCGCGTGCCGCGCAGCGCGCCGGAGATGAAGTCGATGCGCTGCGAAATCTGCTCAAGCCCGCGCGCCTCGCCGATCAGGCGCTCGATGCGCGTTGCGCCGGCAAGGCTTGGCCGCGCGACGGCCGCCAAAGCCGTAGCCCCTGCCAGCATTTGCAGGACATGTCGGCGACTGGGCGGCGAATCGAATGGCATGGACATCATCCTGCGGCGGCCACCGCGGCGGTCAATCCCGCACCATCACCAACCGGTCAGTGCCGGATTCCGCACCCCAGATTTCGCCCGGCCGGCCCTGAAGCTGCCGCACCAAGGCACCGCGCTTGTTGCTCGGGTAGCTCTCAAATTTCTCGGTCGCCGGGTCGAAGCGCACGATCTCATTGGCGACCCAGTCGCTGAGCCAGACCTTGTCCTTGTCGTCCACATAGACCGCGTAGCAGCCGGTCTTGCTCTTAGGGACGCTCCACACCTTCCAGGCCTTGGCGATCGGATCGAAGCGGGCGACCTCGCCGGTGTGCCAGAAGCTCACCCACAGCAGACCCTTGGAGTCCGACCAGATGCGGCGCGGGCCGACGCGGGGCTTGGGCGGCGGCACCATCAGCGCATCGCCGCTCACGGTGTCGATCTTCACAATATGTTCACCGGCGAGCGAGGCGTACCAAACCTCGCCATTCGGCGTGGTGGTGATGCCATAGGGGCCGGGACCTTTGGGCGCCTTCCAGGCCTCGACCTTGCCGGTGGCCGGATCGACGCGGCCATAGACGCCGTTCTGCCCGGTGAACCAGAGGATGCCCTTGCGGTCGAAGGTCGCGCTGTTGAGATTGGCGTTGGGGAAATTCTTCGGCAGCGGGAACAGTTTCACCACCTTGGTGGCGGAGTCGACACGCGCGATAGCATTCTGCCCGCCTTCGGTGACCCAGGCGGCGCGATCGGGCCCGACGATCACGCCATGCGGCGCGGCATTCGGCCCGAGCGGAATCTGCGTCACCTTGCCGGTCTTCGGGTCGAGAATGCCGAGCGCGCCTTGGCTTTGCGCGGTGTACCAGACCGTGCCATCCGGCGCCGGCGCCACGTCGTGCGGATGCGCGCCGCGCGGCACGTCGTAATAGGAGACATCCGCGGCTGCAGCCGGCGCGAGACCAAACGCAAGCAGCGCCACGGTCGCGACAACGATCGGAACCATGCTTGTCCCCCTGCCCGTCGTTATTCCGCCGCCAGCCGGCCGCCCGCAGACCATCGCTCGGCCGCGGCGTCATCGGTCGCCTTAGCCTCCACCCAGGTTTTTTCGCCCGCTTTCTCAACCTGCTTCCAGAACGGCGCGCGCGTCTTCAGATAATCCATCAGGAATTCCGCCGCCGCGAACGCCGCCGTGCGATGCCAGGACGTGGTCACCACCAACACGATGTCCTCACCCGGCACCATGCGCCCGTAACGATGGATGACGGTGACGCCGAGCAGCGGCCAGCGCGCCAGCGCCTCGGCGACGTGGCGCTCGATCTCGGCCTCCGCCATGCCGGGATAATGCTCGAGCGTAAGCGCGGCGATCGGCTCGCCCGCCTCGTCGCCGCGGCATATCCCAGTGAACGTAACCAGCGCGCCCACGTCAGTGCGCCCGCGCGTCAGCTTGGCCGCTTCCGCGGCGGCGTCGAATGGCTCGCGCTGCAGGCGCACAATGGAGAGGGCAGTCATGGCTATAATGTAACCCGCCCGACGCGGGCGCGCTATCCGCCCGTCATCGGCGGGAAAAAGGCGATTTCGCCGGCCCCTTTGATCGGGGTCTGCGGCTTGACATGGGTGCGGTCGATGGCCGCGCGGATCACCTGGGGGTTGGCGAAGGCATGGGCATATTCCTCACCGCGCGCGGCCAGCCACGCCATCAGTTCGCCGACCGTTGTAACGCCGGCGGGAACCTCGATGTCTTCCTCAGGGATCCCGACGCGCTCGCGCACCCAGGCGAAATAACGCAGTTTCATTCGTCGATCATATAGCGCAGGCCGGCGCGCATATAGTCCCAGCCGGTGTAGAGCGTGAGGATTGCCGACAGCCACAGCAACGTGATGCCGATCTGCACGGTCTGCGGCAGGATTTTCTCGCCGGCCTCGCCCGCGATCAGGAACCCGATGGCAACCAGTTGCCCAAGCGTCTTCCATTTGGCGAGCCGGGTCACGGGTATGCCAACCCGCAGCTCGGCGAGAAATTCGCGCAAGCCCGACACCAGGATTTCGCGGCACAGGATGATGACCGCGGCGAGCAACGTCCAGCCGCGGATGGTTTCTTCGGCCGCCAGCATCAACAGGCAGGACGCCACCAGTAGCTTGTCGGCGATCGGATCGAGCATGCGGCCGAGCGAAGATTGCTGGCCCCACATGCGGGCTAAATAGCCGTCGAGAATATCGGTCAGTCCGGCGCCGATGAAAATCGCCAACGCCACCCAGCGCAGCCACAGTCCGCCGTCGAAAATGTTTTGCCAATACAACAGCCCCACCACCACCGGCACGGCGGCGATCCGCCCATAGGTCAAAAGATTCGGCAGCGCGAGCGCACGCGCCGGTAACGGTCTGGAACTGAAGGCATTCATCGGACACAAAGGAACACCCGCGCCGCGGTGAGGTCAACGCCCGCGGCCGCTTAATCCACCAGCCTTCCGTCATTCCGGGGCGCGCCGAAGGCGCGAACCCGGAATCCATATTCCCGGCGCGGCGGAGTATGGATTTCGGGCCCGCTCGCTTGGTGAGCGTCCCGGAATGACAGAGAGTTACTGGATCGGCGGCTTGGGCAGTCGGCTTTTGCCGGGCTCCATCACAAAAGTCTGATCGAGCGAATACCATTCGCCCATCACGTCGGGTGCCGGCGCCGGTCCGTCGTGGTGGACATAGTCGCCGACCAGCGCGCGGGTGACGCCGAACTGCACGTCGGTTTCCAGTTTGTCGTCGTCATTGACGTAGATCTGCGAGATCAGCGTTTTGAAGCCGGGCTTGAAGATCAGGAAGTGCAGATGAGCGGGGCGATAGTGATGCCGTCTAGTGGCGCGCACTAGCTCGCCGACCGGCCCGTCGATCGGGATCGGATAGCCGGCCGGCTTCACGCTGCGGAAGCCGAAATGCCCTTGCGCGTCGGTCAAGAATTTGCCGCGCAGGTTCATGTCGGCCTGCTTGGAGTCCTGCTGGTCGTAGAATCCTTCCGGCGAGGAATGCCAGACGTCGACCTCGGCGCCGGCGATCGGTGCCCCTGTGGTTTCCTTGAGCGTGCAATTGACGAACAGCGCCGGTCCCGGCGTCGGCGAACGCACGATCGAGCCGCCGTTCGGCGTCACCGGGGAATGCATGCGCCAGAACGGCCCGAGCAGGCTCGCATCGGTCTCGGTCTGGCCGTTGTCGCCATTGTTGAGCAGGCAGACGAGCGACGAAATGCCGAGCGAACCGGCG
>DATISB010000030.1:0-43476 GCA_035469145.1 Pseudolabrys sp. | reverse complement strand
CGATCCGTTCGAAGGCGGCAAGCAGGCGGTGGCCGAATGCTGGCGCAATCTGACCGCCGTCGGCGCGCGGCCGCTCGCCGTCACCGACAATCTCAATTTCGGCAATCCGGAGCGGCCGGAGATCATGGGGCAGTTCGTCGGCTGCATCCGCGGCATTGCGGATGCCTGCAAGGCGCTGAGTTTTCCGGTCGTGTCCGGCAACGTGTCGCTCTACAACGAGACCAACGGCCGCGCGATCCTACCGACACCATCGATCGGCGGCGTCGGCCTCATCGACGATTTCACCAAGTCGGCCTCGCTTCCCTTCAAGCGTGTGGGCGAGGCGATCTTCCTGGTCGGCGAGACCACCGGCTGGCTCGGCCAATCGATGTTTTTGCGCGAGTTGTGCGGCCGCGAGGAGGGCGCCCCGCCGCCGGTCGACCTGCTTGAGGAGCGCGAAAACGGCGATTTCGTGCGCGCGCTGATCCTCGACGGCACGGCGAGCGCTGCGCACGATCTCTCCGACGGCGGCCTGGCGGTCGCGCTGGCCGAAATGGTGATGGCGTCCGGCATCGGGGCGAAGCTTTCGGCCGCGCCCGACGATATCCCGGCCCATGCCTACTGGTTCGGCGAGGACCAGGCGCGCTACCTCGTCACTGTGGCGGCGGCGCAGGTTAAGGCAGTGCTCGCCCGTGCCCAGGCGGCGAGCGTGCCGGTGTGGGCAATTGGGACAACCGGCGGCGACGCATTGACGCTTGGCGACGAGCGCCCCATCCTGGTCATGATTCTGCGCGAGCGTTTCGAAGGCTGGCTGCCGGCCTATATGGCCGGCGAGCTGCCGCAAACGTAGCGCGGGGAATGGTCGACCATGGCGATGGATGCCGGCGAGATCGAACGGCTGATCAAAGCGCGCATTCCGGATGCGCGGGTGACCATCCGGGATTTGGCCGGCGACGGCGACCATTACGCGGCCACGGTGATTTCCGCCTCGTTCAAGGGCAAGTCGCGGGTGCAGCAGCACCAGCTGGTCTATGAGGCGCTCAAAACCCAGATGGGCGGTATGCTGCACGCGCTGGCGCTGCAGACTGCCACGCCGGAAGCGTGATGGCCGGTGCCGTGCGCCCCGCAAAAGCTCTGATTTCCCGGCCATTTTCAGCCCACTTGGGGTGGCACTGAAATCTGCGCTACATATATCGAAGTCAAGGCGGCCTTAGCTCCGTTCAACGGGAAAAGAATCCATGGGCATCGAGCAATTCATCGACAATGAAGTGAAGGGAAACGACGTGGTGCTGTTTATGAAGGGCACGCCGCAGTTTCCGCAATGCGGATTTTCCGGCCAGGTGGTGCAGATCCTCGACCACCTGGGCGTCGCCTACAAAGGCCTCAACGTGCTGGATTCCGCCGACTTGCGGGACGGCATCAAGGCCTATTCCAACTGGCCGACCATCCCGCAGCTCTACGTGAAGGGCGAGTTCGTCGGCGGCTGCGACATCGTGCGCGAGATGTTCCAGGCCGGCGAATTGCAGCAAACGCTAAAAGACAAGGGCGTGGCGGTGAAGGCCGAGACCTCGGCCTGAGCGGCCCCGTTCCGTCCCGCCTGGAGACGGGTAGGGCAAGATGGTTCGTGCCGTCTTGATCATCGTCGCGATCGTCGATGTCGCGCTGGCCGCTCTTATGATCGCCGTCTCAGGATTGCTGTTCGGATCGGGCCCGGAAAGCACGCATGGCGGCGGATTGCTGACCGCCGCCTATGCCGCCGGGGTGATCGCCTGTGTGGCAGCGCCCATTGTCGGATTTGTGTTCAATGGGCGCGGAAAAACCGGCGCTGGCGTGCTGGTCGCATAGTTGCCACCTGCGGGCGCGCTGCTGACGCTCGCCATTCCGGCGCGCCTTACTAAGCCGCGCCGCGTTTCAAGTCTTGCGCGACGCGCGCGGGGCGGTGCCGCTCTCCACTTTTGTCCGCCGCAAAACCAGGTAGATGATCGCCAGCACAATCACGACGCCGAGCAGCCCGGAACTGGCAGTCGTGGCGAACTTGGTCACATTGTCGGCGACGGACACCACATAGGGTCCGGCATTCTGCCCGAGCAGCAGGAAGATCAGTAACAGCGCAAGCACGGTCAGGAAGCCGAGCTCGACGAACTCCCACAGCACACGCTTCGCATTGGCCACGAATTTCCACATAGCACGGCCCCCAGACTGGCGAAGAGCTCAAACGCGGGCAAACAAGCGGAATTAAAGAGGGGTGGGGAGCATTGAGGCCCCCCACCGGATTGCCTCATCTGTTCAGGATGACCCGGCTGCGTAGTGCCAAACTTGTCGTCGTCAAGCGAGCTTCCGGTTCGAGAACAGCCAGAAAATAAATCCGATTGTGATCAGCCCGACGAGACCGTTCGAGCCCATATCCTTGACCAAGGCCATGATGTTGGCGGTCACGGTGCCAAAGAATGGGAGGTTCGAACCGACGAGAAGGGCCAGTACGATCGCCAACGCCAACAACATCAACCCAATTTCGGTCAACGCTCCGATCCAGCTTTTGACGGTATCGATCCCTTTCATTGCGATTTCTCCCTAGCCATGCCCCTTTGATTCGGGACGACACAAAATTATCGCAGAAGAGCCACTAGATGTAGAAAAAAACGTTAGATGCACTACAAAATATTGTGCGCTGCACTCAGGAAATGGGGGAAAATGCAAAGCACCGCCGGGTGGGCGGGGCTTCGTTTCGATCCAAAAAGCCGCGAAAGCGACAGGATTCAGGGATCAGCGCGAGTAGTATTCGATAACCAGATGCGGCTCCATCTGTACCGGATAGGGCACGTCGGTAATGACCGGGATGCGCGAAAGCTTGGCGGTCAATTTGGCGGCGTCGACCTCGATGTAGTCGGGCACGTCGCGTTCGGCCAAGGCCTGCGCCTCCAGAACCAGATTCATCTGCTTCGATTTTTCCTTGATCTCCACCACGTCGCCGACCTTGACCCGGTAGCTCGGGATGTTCACCCGCTTGCCGTTCACCTTGATGTGACCGTGGTTGACGAACTGGCGCGCGGCGAAAACGGTGGGCACGAATTTGGAGCGATAGACGACGGCGTCGAGCCGGCGCTCCAGCAGGCCGATCATGTGGGCGCCGCTATCGCCCTTCATACGGATCGCTTCGCCATAGATGCCGCGGAATTGCTTTTCGGAAATATTGCCGTAATAGCCGCGCAGCTTCTGCTTGGCCTTAAGCTGCACGCCGTAGTCGGAGAGTTTGCTCTTGCGGCGCTGGCCGTGCTGGCCGGGGCCATATTCGCGCCGGTTCACTGGGCTTTTCGGGCGGCCCCAGATGTTCTGGCCCATCCGGCGGTCGAGTTTGTACTTGGATTCCATGCGCTTGGTCATCGCGTCCTCGATTGTTGCATGTGGGTTTGAGGAACCGCGCCCTCCTCTGTCCCAGGTCTCCCCGGAACCGACAGGCATGACCTCGAAAGCGCAAGATCTTGCCACGGGTCGCGAAACGCCCCGCTAGGCCATGAAAACCTGCAGGACGCGCGGGTTTTAGGGGTTTGCGGCGGGGGTGTCAAACCGGCGGCCGGGGGCTAGAACCCATAACCCGCCAGAGCGGCGGCGAGTGCAGGCGAGGACGCGCGGCCGGAGGTGAAGACGATGCGCGGCGGGGCATGCGACGAACCGGGCGGGCGGCCACTCAGCAAATCGGCGACGCGGCGGGCGATCGCCGGGGCAGGGTCGATCCAGTCGACCGGCCACGGTGCGTTGACCTTAAAACGCTCAGTCAGCAGGGGATAATGGGTGCAGGCGAGCACCACCGTGTCGGTACGCCGTGCATCGGCATCGACGAAACAGCCGGCGATCTCGGTCTTGATCGCCGCATCTGCGACCGGCGTGCCGCCAAGCTGGGCCTCCGCATAGGACGCAAGCCGCGGCGAGCCGACCAGGGCGACATCGCAGCCGGCGGCGAATTCGCGGATCAGCGCGCGGGTATATTCGCGCGAGACGGTCGCCAACGTACCCAGCACCGCAATGCGCTTGCTGGTCGATTGCGCGCAGGCAGGCTTGATCGCCGGCACGGTGCCGACGAAAGGCACCGCAAAGCGCGCGCGCAAATCGGCGAGCGCCAGCGTGGAGGCGGTATTGCAGGCCACCACCACCAGATCGGGCGCGTGCTCCGCGATGGCGTTGCCGACGACGTCGATAATGCGTGCAATCAATACCGTTTCCGGCTGGTTGCCGTAGGGGAAGCCGGCGTCGTCCGCCACATAGACGTAATCCGCATCGGGACGCGCTGCGGCCACCTCGCGGTACACGGTAAGCCCGCCGACGCCGGAATCGAACACCAAGATGGTCGGGGCGGCGGTGGCAGATCTGGTGGGCGCTGTCGTCGGATTCGGCATGGGGAACACGAGCTAAAACATGGAGCCCGGCTGGTGACAATGGCCCGGAAATGCCGCTGTTTTCAGCGTCAGTGCGGCCGCCGCACCATCCAGCAACTCAATACTCTTGAAGGTTGCAAGAATAACGGCAACACTTCGGGGTAGGAGATAGACCGCCCAGGGGATGAGAGTGGCCAAGAACATCGTTCTTTTCTCGGATGGGACCGGCAACAGCTCGGCGAGCCCATTCAAGACCAACATCTGGCGGCTCTACCAGGCGATCGACATCGAGCCGCCGACCGATCCCAACGTTCCGCAGCAAATCGTCTACTACGACAACGGCGTCGGCACCGAGAACTTCAAGCCGCTCGCCGCGCTCGGCGGGTCGCTCGGTATCGGCGTTTGGAAGAATGTCCGGGATATCTACACCTTTGTCTGCCGCAACTATGACATGGGGGATCAGATCTACGGGTTTGGCTTCAGCCGCGGCGCCTTCACAATCCGTCTGCTGATGGGGCTGATCGGCAAGTGCGGGCTTCTCAAAGCGGATAGCGAGGCTGAACTGGTCGAGTGCGTTCAGCTCGCCTACGAGGCCTATCGACGCGATTTCCTGATCCGCGCCTCCAAGCAGCGCCAAATGATCTATCACCATATCCTGCGCCCTCCGAAGTACTTCAAAGGCGAGGAAGGCAGGCCAACGGCGACAATCGATTTGGGTGAGGCGGGGTGCCAGCAAATATTCGCAGACATCCGCTTTGTCGGCGTGTGGGACACTGTCGACGCCTACGGCATGCCGGTCGACGAGTTAAAGATCGCGATCGACGACTGGGTCTGGCCGATGAGTTTCGCCGACCGCGACCCGTCCGATCGTTTGCTGACGATCCGCCACGCGCTGTCGCTTGATGACGAGCGTCCGACGTTCCGACCGGTGCTGTGGAACGAGGTGATCAAGGATCGGCATGATCCCAGCGATTTGACAAAGCAAAAAATTCTCAGTCCCGAGCGAATCCAGCAAGTCTGGTTCGCGGGGGTGCATGCCAATGTTGGCGGCGGCTATCCGGACGACGGTCTGGCTTTCACGGCGCTCGAGTGGATGATGGACGAGGCCGCGGCGGTCGGGCTGCGCTACGATCAATTGACGCACGATGAGATCGCGGCTCGCTCCAATCCGGATGGCGAGCAATACGATTCACGCTCTGGCGTCGCGGGCTATTACCGCTACGGTCCGCGTCAGGTAACGACCCTGAGCCATGACGCCGATCACGGCGTCGACGTGCCGACTGTGCACGTTCACCCTGCTGCGTTCGAACGCATTGCGGCATGGCGGCGCGATTATGAGCCGGTGAGCCTCGGCGGTCCGTTCAGCATTGCAGGTGCGCCGATGAAGCCAGCCGACGCTGCGGCCATGGAGAACGCCTGGGATATGGTGTGGTGGCGCCGTCTCGCCTATTTCACGACGCTGGCCCTAACGGCGTTCGCCAGCCTATTCGCGCTTCGCCTCGTATTCGCGTGGCCAAACTTCATTTTGAAATACACCGAGGACAAGCTGCAATGGCTCTGGTCATACGTGACCTGGATACTTGGTCCGACTTGGAGCGGACGGATCGCCGTTTGGTGGTATTGGGTGCTCGACCATGTCGGTTCGGTGCTACCGAGCTGGGCCGATCCAGCGATACCGTCGTTTAAGGAATACCCGTTAAGCGGCATCGTCTCGCTGCTATTGCTGGCGTGGGCGTTCTTCATCTGGTCGAGTAAGTTGGAACAGCGGATAGAAGTTCTGGCCGAATGGGCCTGGGCCGGCCACAAGGGCTTAGCTCCGGCCGCCAAGCCGGAAACGGATTGGCGCAATGCCGTTGCCCGCGCACTGCGGCCCATCACGGCGCGCTTCTATCGCTGGGTCTGGCGCGGAATTTTTGTGCCGGTGCTCGGTATCGGAATAGGGGTGGTCGTGCTGATCGCGCTATCGCCGTTCTGGCTCTGGCGCGCGCTCCGCCGCCGGCCGTGGATGGCTTAGGTCGCTACGCCGTCCCGAATACCCGCTTGAAGATGGTATCGACGTGCTTGAAATGGTGGTCGAGGTCGAAATTGGCCTCGAGTTCCTTGTCGCTCAATTTCGCACGAACATCCTTGTCGGCCTTGAGCAGCGACAGGAAATCCTTCTCGCCGCCCCACACCTGCATGGCGTTGCGCTGCACCAGCCGATAGGCGTCCTCGCGCGCCACGCCCTTCTGCGTGAGCGCGATCAGTACCCGCTGCGAATGGATCAGCCCTCCGAGCTTGTCGAGATTGTTCTGCATGGCCGCTGGATAGACCACGAGCTTGTCGACAATGTCGGCCAGCCGCGCCAGCGCAAAGTCGAGCGTCACCGTCGCATCCGGCCCGATCATGCGCTCGACGCTGGAATGCGAGATGTCGCGTTCGTGCCAGAGCGCGACATTCTCCATGGCGGGCAGGGCGTAGGCACGCACCATGCGCGCCAACCCAGTGAGGTTTTCTGACAACACCGGGTTGCGCTTATGCGGCATGGCGGAGGAGCCCTTCTGCTTCTCGGAGAAGAACTCTTCCGCTTCCAGCACTTCGGTGCGCTGCAAGTGGCGGATTTCGGTGGCCAGCCGCTCCATCGAGGATGCGACCACGGCCAGCGTCGCGAAATACATGGCGTGACGGTCGCGCGGGATGATCTGGGTCGAGACCGGCTCGACGCCTAAGCCCATCGCCTTGGCCACATGCGCTTCCACGCGAGGATCGACTTGCGCGAAGGTGCCGACCGCACCGGAAATGGCGCAGGTGGCGACTTCTTTGCGCGCGGCGACGAGCCGTTCGCGCGCGCGCGCGAACTCGGCGTAAGCATAAGCGAGCTTAAGCCCGAACGTGGTCGGCTCGGCGTGAATGCCGTGCGAGCGGCCGACCGTCGGCGTCATCTTGTGCTCGAGCGCGCGGCGCTTGAGCGCGGCGAGCAGGGCGTCGGTGTCGGCGATCAGGATGTCGGCGGCGCGCGCCAGCTGCACGTTGAAGCAGGTGTCGAGCACGTCCGACGATGTCATACCGGAATGCATGAAGCGCGCTTCCGGCCCGACGATTTCCGACAGATGCGTCAGGAAGGCGATGACATCGTGCTTGACCTCGGCCTCGATGGCATCGATGCGGGCGACGTCGAACTTGGCGGACTTGCCCTTTTCCCAAATCTTCTTGGCGGCATCCTTCGGGATGATGCCGAGCTCGGCCATGCTATCTGCCGCGTGCGCCTCGATCTCGAACCAGAGGCGGAAGCGCGTTTCCGGCGACCAGATCGCGACCATCTCGGGGCGGGAGTAGCGGGGGATAGTCACGCCGCTTCCCCACGCGCCAGTGCCGCGGCCTGTCGGATCGCCGCGATATTGCCCTTGTAATTGCCGCCCTTGAACACCGCGGAGCCGGCGACCAGCACATTGGCGCCGGCCTGCACCACATGCGACGCGATCTCCGTGGTGACGCCACCGTCGATCTCGATGTCGATCGGCAGGCCGCCTACCAGCGCGCGCAGATCCCTTATCTTGTCGAGCGCGGCGGGAATGAAGGCCTGGCCGCCGAAACCGGGATTGACCGACATCACCAGAACGAGGTCGATCAGATCGATGACGTGCGCGATGTTCGATGTCGGCGTGCCCGGATTCATGCTGACGCCCACCTTCTTACCGAGCGCGCGGATCGCCTGCAACGAGCGGTGCACGTGCGGCCCTGCCTCCACATGCACGGTGATAATGTCGGAGCCTGCCTTGGCGAAGGCTTCGAGATAGGGATCGCAGGGCGCGATCATCAGATGCACATCGAGCGTCTTCTTGGTGACCGGGCGGATCGCCTTCACTACGTCAGGGCCGATGGTGATATTGGGCACGAAATGCCCATCCATCACGTCGACATGGATCCAGTCAGCGCCGGCGGCTTCGACAGCGCGGATTTCATCGCCCAATTTGGCGAAGTCGGCCGAAAGAATCGACGGCGCGATGAGTAGCGGGCGCATGACGGCCTCCAAACGCCGTTCGCGTAACATGCGGCGCTCATTCGGGCAACGCTACATCCTTCACCTCTCACCGCTTGCGGGGAGAGGGGGAAGAAGATAGCCGCCGCGCCAGCGGACGCAAAACCGCCGGCAGCAGATAGATCGGGAACTGCACCATGGCGAAATAGAACCAGGCAAGGTCGGGCAGCGAGGTCCCGACCGCCGCCATCACCACGCCGATATTGCGGAAGGCGGCAAGCAGGCCGATGACCAGGCCGTGGTCGAGGCCAGCGCGCCAAAACACCAGCACGCTGAGCCCGATCAAGGCGCAGGTGAGCACGAAGATCAACGCTAAAAGCTCGATCGCGAACAGCGGGTCCGCCATCACGTGTCGCGGCACGCCGTCCATGGCCGCGATCGCGAAGATGAAGACCGCGATTACGTTGAGCCCGTCGATCGGCTCCTTCTGGCGATCGATCCAGTCCTGGCCGGCGACGCGCCGGATCGCATAGGCGATGGCGCCGGAGGCGGCGAAAAAGAAAAATAGTTTTGTTCCGAGCTCAATCGGCGAGAACATCGAAGTGCCGAGAAATATATAGCTGAAAGCGACGGAGGTGATCGGCGACAGAGCGTTGCTGACAATTAGTGTTACAAGCGAAAATGCCACGTCGAGGCCCATCAGCGCCGCGAACGCCGCCGAGGAGGTGATCGGCGTGATCGCCATTTGCAGAATCATGATGGTGTAGAGCGCAGGCCAGGCCTCGCGGATGCCCGACAGCGCGTAGGCTGCGCCGAACAGCAACGGCACCGCCACCATGACCCAGAGCGCAGCGACAGTGGTCAGGCCGGGCGCTCGGAGATAGCGGCCGAAGGCGGCGGGATCGGTGCGCAGATAGGAAAACAGCAGCAGCACGAACACCGTTTCGCCGAGATGCGGCTTGACATAGGCCGCGAGCGGCGGAACGGCGAGGCCGAGAAAGATTGAGGCCGCCAGCGCGCGCGTGCCCTGCCGTCCGAGCCATGCCAGCGCGGCGTTCAGCCTCTTCAGGATCGGCATGGACAATCGGTCTCAGGCACGGCGTGGGTCATAGCGCGGAGGCCCGATCGGTTCCATATAAAAGAGGTCACCGGATGTGGGAGATAGGCCAATATGGCACGCACGGACGCCATCGTGCTTGGCGCCGGCATTGTCGGCACCTCGATCGCGCTGCACCTTGCCAAGCGAGGCTTGAGCGTCGCGCTGATCGATCGCGCCGGCGTGGGCGAACAGACCTCCTATGGCAATGCCGGCGTGATCGAGGGCAATACGGTGTTCCCGCCGGCGTTTCCGTCGGATCCCGGCGCGCTGGCACGCATCGCGCTCAAGCGCGCAACCGAGGTCAATTATCATCTCACGTTTCTGCCGCAGATCGCTCCCTGGCTGCTGGCGTTCCGCGCGGCGTCGCGACGGCAGCGGCTAATCGAGAACGCGCGGCTGATCCGCCCGCTGTTTGCGCGCGCGGTGGCCGAACACAAGGCGCTGATGGCGGAGGCAGGCGCCACGCATTACCTGCGCAAGACCGGCTGGCTGAAAGTCTATCGCAGCGGGCGCAGCTTCGCGGCGCTCAAGCCAGAAATTGAGCTGGCGGCGCAATTCGGCCTTCCGCTGCAAACAATGGACACCGCGGGCGCGCAGGCGCTCGAGCCTTCGCTCAAGCCGGTGTTCGCCTATGCGATGTATTGGCCAGAAGCCGCGAGCGTGAGCAATCCGCTCGGCGTCACGCGCGCTTATGCCATGCGGTTTGCCGCGCTCGGCGGCGTGACGCTCACCGGCGACGCGCGTTCGCTGCATCAGGCGGGCAATCGCTGGCGGGTGGAAACCAATGAGGGCGGGATCGATGCGCCCGAGGTCGTAATCGCACTCGGGCCATGGGCGGGCGATCTGCTCAGCGCCCTGGGGCTGAAGCTGCCGCTGATGGTCAAGCGTGGCTATCACCGGCACTTCCAGGCACAAGGCAATGCCGGACTGTCACGGCCGGTGCTTGATACCGATGCCGGCTATCTGATCACGCCGATGGAGCAGGGCATCCGCATGACCACCGGCGTCGAATTCGCCGCACGCGATGCGGCGCCTTCGCCGGTGCAATTCGACAGGATCATGCCGAAGGCGCGCGAACTGTTTCCGCTCGGCGAGCGCGTGGATGAAAAAACTTGGCTTGGGTCTCGGCCATGCTTGCCTGATTCGCGACCGGTGATCGGCCGCGCGCCGGGTTTAAGCGGGTTGTGGCTCGCCGTGGGCCATGCGCATTGGGGCCTCACGCTCGGGCCCGCCACCGGGCGCATGATCGCCGAGATGATGACGGGCGCAGCCCCGTTCTGCGATCCGGCGCCGTATCGGGCGGAGCGGTTTCTCTAGCCTTTAAACTTATCCTTCCAACTCGGCAGGCTGCCTGCGAAGGGCAGAGCGCTCGCCTCGTAGACGCCGCGCGCGATCGCGCGCGCCAGCACATTGGCCGCCAGCATGCCGAGTTCGCTGAGCGAATAGAATGGATCTGACAGCGGCTTTGCCCCCAACGCCGCAGCGAACACGACGTCGCCATCGAGCGGGGTGTGCACCGGATAGATCGCGCGCGACAAGCCGCTCTGCGCCATCACGGCTAGGCGTTTTGCTTGCGCCTTGGACAGCTTGGCGTCGGTGGCGACCATGGCCAGCGTGGTGTTCTGGCGCGGGTTGCCTTTGCTGCGCAGCGCCAGCGCATTGGCAGAGAACGAGGTTGGCCAGCCGCGCCCGCCGAACTCCTTGTTCTGTTCGAAAGGCGCCGCCCAAAAATGCGGTCCGCCGCCGACCGTCACGCTGCCGGCGGCATTCACCGCCACGATGGCGCCCACCATCAGACCGTCGCGCGTCTGCGCGGAAGCCGAGCCGATGCCGCCCTTGAGATTGACCGTGGTGGCGCCTAACCCAGCGCCGACGCTGCCGAGCGCCAAATCGGCGTCGGGGTTTTTCGCCGCCTCGTAGCCGAGTTCGCGATAGGGCGGATAGCGGCCCCAGTTTTTCTCGCCGCCCGAGAGCAAATCGAACAGGATGGCGCCCGGCACAATCGGAACGCGCGCCTCGCGCACCTGGAAGCCGCGGCCCTGTTCGCGCAGCCACGCCTGCACGCCGGATGCGGCGTCGAGCCCGAAGGCCGAGCCGCCCGACAACACGATGGCATCGATGCCTTCCACGGTCTGCGCCGGATCGAGCAAAGCGGTCTCGCGCGTGCCCGGCCCGCCGCCGCGCACGTCCACGCTCGCCACCACGGCGGCGTCGAACACGATCGCCGTGACGCCCGACCCGAGCTTGGCGTCGCCGGCATGGCCCACCCGCAGGCCGGGAATATCGGTGATGAGATTGCGTAGCGTCATGATAGCTCCCGACCGTTAGCCTATCACGGCCGATCACTTCAAAGTCAGGATCGGGGCGGCCGACTTGCCATCGCCATAGTTGCCGGGGCATCTAAGGCCCATGAATGGCGATGTCACCTATTTGGCTGCCCTGATCGCCGGCCTGGTCAGCTTCCTCTCCCCCTGCGTCCTGCCGCTGGTGCCGCCCTATCTGATCTTCCTGGCCGGCACCTCGCTGGAGCGCTTCGCCGACAAGGAGCCGGAGCCACGGGTCAAACGCGAGACGGTGACGGCGGCCCTGCTGTTCGTGCTCGGTTTCTCGACCGTGTTCGTGGCACTCGGCGCCAGCGCCAGCGTCATCGGCTCGCTCATTCGCGTATATTCCGGACCGCTCGCCACCATCGCCGGCGTCGCCATTATCGTCATGGGCCTGCACTTCCTCGGCATCACGCCGATCGCGCTGCTGCACCGGCAGAAGCGGCTGCAGGTGGCCAAGCCCGTGGGGCTGTGGGGTGCCTATGTGATGGGCTTGGCTTTCGCCTTCGGTTGGACGCCGTGCATCGGGCCGATCCTGGCCGCCATCCTGGCGGTGGCGGCATCCGAGCAGACGGTGACCAAGGGCGCCGGTCTACTGGCGGTCTATTCGGTCGGCCTCGGCATTCCGTTCATCATCGCCGCTTTCGCGATCGAGCCATTCGCGGCGTTTCTCTCTCACTTCCGCAAATATCTGCGCCGCGTCGAGCAGGCCATGGGCGCGCTGCTGGTGCTCACCGGCATTGCGTTTCTCACCGGCAGCATCAACCAGATGAGCGTGTGGCTGCTAGAGGCGTTTCCGGTGTTGGGAAGAATTGGGTAGCGTCGCACACAAAAAACCCCGGCATTTTCGCCGGGGCCTTTTTCGTTAGACGGCGATCTGCCTACTTCATCTTGCTGCAGTCGGAACCCGGGCACTCGACATAAGTGACCTTGCCGCTGGCGTCCTTCTTCCAGATATACATCACGTAGTCGAGCTTGGTGATGTCGCCCTTCTCGTCATAGGCGATGTCGCCGAGCACGGTCTTGAAGGGCATGCCGGAATGCATCTTCTCGGCGATCTTCTTGGGGTCGAGCGATTTCGCCACTTCCGCCGCCTGCTTGATGATCTGCACGCCGGCGTAGCTATAGAGCGTGTAGGCTTCCGGCTCGAATTTCTTGGCGCGGAATTCCTCCACCACCTTCTTGGCCTCAGGCTTGCTGCGCGGATCGGGTCCGTAGGTCATCAGCGTGCCTTCCACGCCCGGCCCGCCGACCGAGGCGAACTCATCCGAGGTGATGCCGTCGCCGCCCATCAGCGGTGCCTTGACACCCTGGTCGCGCATCTGCCGCACGATCAGGCCGCCTTCGGTGTAGAGGCCACCCCAATAGATCAGATCGGCACCCGACTGTTTGATCTTGGACACCAACGCGGAGAAATCCTTCTCGCCGGTATTGACGCCTTCGTAGAGCACTTCCTTCATACCGCCCTTGATGAGCGCCTTCTTGGTTTCGTCGGCGAGACCTTTGCCGTAGGTGGTCTTGTCGTGCACGATGGCGATCTTCTTGCCCTTGAAGTGCTTGAGGATATACTCGCCGGCGACCTTGCCCTGCTGATCGTCACGGCCGCAGACGCGGAAGATGTTCCACATCTTGCGCTCGGTGACGGTCGGGTTGGTGGAGGCCGGCGTGATCTGCAGGATGCCGTTTTCCTGGTAGACCTCCGACGACGGGATGGTGACGCCGGAATTGTAGTCGCCGATCACGAATTTGACGCCGTCGGCGGCGAACTTGTTGGCGACGGAGACGCCCTGCTTGGGATCTGACACGTCGTCGCCGTACGCAACCGTGATTTTCTGACCGAGAATGCCGCCGGCTGCGTTGATGTCGATGGCTGCCTGCTCGACGCCGTTCTTCATCTGGGCGCCGGTGGCAGCGCTCGGGCCTGTAATCGGGCCGGCGACGCCGAATTTAACCTGGGCAGAGGCGGTTCCCGCCAGTGCAATCGCAAAACCCAGCGCCAAGCCGAGCGTGGTGATCCTCTTCATCGCTTTTCCCCTCAACTGGAACCGACCGACCGGTTCTCCATTGGCCAATGCTACGTCAGGGCGGCTTTTTGCGCCAGCGCAGGGGGCCGTCTGGCATGTTGATCCAGCGATATTGCGTGACCATTTGCGCGGCACGGGCGGCGCGGAAACCGATGAGGCCGAACGCCATGCAAACTGCACTGTCGACCAGATAATAGTGGGCCGACATCAAGGTGCCGCCGAACAAAGCGAAGTGGAAGAACCGCACGACCGCGCCCAGGATAAAGCTATAGGCAACAACCTGTCTCCACGGCCGCCAGGTGGCCGCGATGGCGCGGCCGGAGAGCGCCGCCGCCCCGCCGCCGAGGGTGACGGTAACCAGTACAAACACGCCGAATGAATCTTCCTCATAGAGGAATTCAGGGATCGAAATGGTGGTCGCGATATACATCAGTGTTCGGCCTTTTGCCGGCCGCCCTCGAGATAGGCGGATTTGATTTCCGCGCGCTCCAGCAGCTCGCGCCCGCTGCCGCTGAGCGTGATCAGCCCGTTGACCATGACATAGCCGCGGTGGGCGAGCTTGAGGGCATGGAAGGCGTTCTGCTCGACCAGGAACACCGTGAGCCGGTCTTGCGCATTGAGCGTTTTGATGGCGTCGAAGATCTGCCGCACGATCAGTGGCGCCAGGCCCAACGACGGCTCGTCGAGCAGTAGCAGTCGCGGCCGCGCCATCAGCGCGCGCGCGATCGCCAGCATCTGCTGCTCGCCGCCCGACAACGTGCCGCCGCGCTGGTTCAGGCGTTGCTTGAGGCGCGGGAACAACGTGAGCACGCGCTCGAGATCGTGCTCGAACGCGGACGGCTCGGCGGTGGTGGCGCCCATCTGCAGATTTTCCAAGACCGTCATGCGCGAGAAGATGCGGCGGCCTTCCGGCGCTTGCGCGAGATTGAGGCGCGCGATCTCGTGGGTCGGCATATGCGTGATGTCGCGGCCGGCGAACGCAATCGTACCTTCGCGCGCGCGCGGGTTGCCGCAGATGGTCATCATCAGCGTGGACTTGCCGGCGCCGTTGGCGCCGATCAACGTGACGATCTCGCCGTCATAGACGTCGAGATCGACGCCTTTGAGCGCCATCACGCGGCCATAGAAGGTCTTCACGCCGCGGACGCAGAGGAGCGGGGAGGTCATAGCCCGACCTCTGCTTCGACTTTCGCCACGTCCTCGTCGGCGACGCCAAGATAGGCGGCAATGACCTTCGGGTCGTTGCGCACCGCCTCCGATTCGCCATCGGCGATCTTGACGCCATAGTCGAGCACGACCACGTGGTCGGAAATTTCCATCACCACCGACATGTCGTGCTCGATCAGCAGAATCGAGATGGCGTGTTCGTCGCGGATGGCGAGCAGCAGCGCGTTGAGTTCGGCGCTTTCGCGCGGATTGAGCCCGGCCGCCGGCTCGTCGAGGCAAAGCAGCAGCGGATCGGTGCACATGGCGCGCGCGATCTCCAGCCGGCGCTGCGCGCCATAGGGCAGGTCGCCGGCCGAATCGTCGGCGCGTGACAGCAAGCCGACGCGCTCAAGCCACAGCCGCGCTTTTTCGATCGCAGCGCGTTCGGCGGATGCATAAGTCGGGAAGCCGAGAATTCCGAGCAGCGTGTAGCCCGACGCCAGCATCAGCCGGTTGTGCTGGGCGACCAGCAGGTTTTCGAGCACCGTCATGCCGGGAAACAGCCGGATGTTCTGGAAGGTGCGAGCAACGCGCGCCTGCTGAGTGACAAGATATTCCGGCATGCGCTCGAGCTGGTAGAGCGTTCCCTGCGCGCGCGCGAGGCGGCGCTTGCCGCTGTCGGTCAGCGTTTCCAGTTCGCCCCACACGGAAGAATCGCCGTGGCGAAGCCCGATGCGCCCCTCGCTCGGCTTGTAGAAGCCGGTGATGCAATTGAACACGGTGGTCTTGCCGGCGCCGTTCGGCCCGATCAGCGCGGTGATATTGGCTTGCCGTGCGTCGAAAGAGAGATCATCCACCGCGACCAGGCCGCCGAAGCGCATAGTCAGGTGCTCGACTCGCAGGATCGTGTCGCCATTGCCCGCCATCAGCCGTGGCCTTCGTTAATGAGGTCGGCGGAGATGCTCTTGCGCTCTTTCAGGAACACCGAGGGCTCGCGCGTCGCGATCAGGCCGCGCGGCCGCCAGATCATGATCAGCACCATGGCGAAGCCGAACAGCAGCATGCGATACTGGGTCGGATCGAAGGTGGGCCCGAAAATCTGTTTGAGGAAATCGAGCTCGCGCATGATTTCGGTGCCTCCAATCATCACGATGGCAGCGATTGCCACGCCGATTTGGCTGCCCATGCCGCCGAGCACCACGATCGACAGGATGGTGGCTGATTCCAGAAAGGTGAAGGATTCCGGCGAGATGAATCCTTGCCGCGTGGCGAAGAACGAGCCGGCGAAGCCGGCGAACATCGCGCCCATCGCGAAAGCGGTGAGCTTGGTGTTGGTGGTGTTGATGCCGAGCGAACGGCAGGCGATCTCGTCCTCGCGTAGCGCCTCCCAGGCGCGGCCGACCGGCAGCCGGCGCAGCCGCACGGTGACGAAGGCGGTCAGCAAGGCGAGCGCGAGGATGACGTAGTAGAGGAAGATCACGCGGTAGAGCGGGGAAAATTCCAGCCCGAACACGGCGGCGAAGCCGTCGTCGTCGGCATTGAAAGGAATGCCGAAGAAGGTCGGGCGCGGGATGCCGGTGATGCCGGCATAGCCGTTGGTCAGGTCGACCCAGTTGATGATGACGATGCGAATGATTTCGCCGAAGGCTAGCGTGACGATGGCGAGATAGTCACCGCGCAGGCGCAGCACTGGAAAGCCGAGCAGGATGCCCCAGAACGACGACAGAATGCCGGCGAGCGGTAGCAGGATCCAGAATGCCAGGCCGAAGGTCTTGGCCAGCAGCGCATAGGAATAGGCACCGACCGCGTAGAAGGCGACATAGCCGAGGTCGAGCAGGCCGGCGAGGCCCACCACGATGTTGAGGCCCCAGCCGAGCATCACGTAGATCAGAATCTGGATGCCGAAATTGTCGATCCATTTCACCGCGCCGCCGAATCCATTGAGAGCAACGACGAGCGGCGGATAAACGATGACGAAGCCGATCGCGAAGGGCGTGAACCATTTGGCGAAAACCGTACGCCAGCCGGTCGGCGCCGCGGCGACCGGCCGCAGCGTGCGCTGCTTGAGCCACGGCTCGAACACGAGCGAAAAGGCGAGCCGGCCGGCGCCGACCACGGCGACGATGGCGAACAGCAACGGCCAGCGCGTGGTCAGGATGAGGTCGTTGCGGATGTTCGTGACGGTCTGGAAGCCGATCAGCGGCAGGAATAGCCCGAAGGCGAGCAGGGCGGTGAAGCCGGCGTCGCACAGCGCGCGGGGCATATCGACGCGCTGGTTTGGCGCGCCATCACGCATATTAGACTTTCTCGACATCCGGCCGACCGAACAGGCCCTGCGGCAGGAAGATCAGGGTGATGGCGAGCACGGAAAAAGCGGCGACGTCCTTGTAGTCGATGGAGAAATAGGCCGACCACATGGTCTCGATCAGGCCGATGAGAATACCGCCGATCACCGCACCCGGCAGCGAGCCGATGCCGCCCAGCACCGCGGCGGTGAACGCCTTCACGCCCGGCACGAAGCCGTCGGAGAAGCTGACCACGCCGTAATACATTAGGTACATGGTGCCGGCGACGGCGGCGAGCGCGGCGGCGATCACGAAGGTCATCGAGATGGTGCGGTCGACGTCAATGCCGATCAGCGCCGCCATCTTCTGATCCTGCTCGCAGGCGCGTTGCGCGCGGCCCAGCCGGGTCTTGGCCACCAGATACCAAAACGCCAGCAGCAACACGGCGGTGACGCCCCAGATGATGAGCTGCTTGTACGACAGCGTGACCGGAAAATCGTTCTTGGTCAGCAGCACGAACTCGCCCTGTACCATGGGCGGGGTCGGCTTATTGCGAGGTCCTTGGCTGACTTGGACGAAATTGGACAGAAAAATCGACATGCCGATCGCTGAAATCAGCGGCGCCAAGCGGAACGAGCCGCGCAACGGACGGTAGGCGACACGTTCGATCACCCAGTTCACCAGCGAGGTGAACAGCATGGCCACGATCAGCACGATGAACAGTGCCAGCGCGATCGAGGTGATGCCGAGCCAGGTGGTGAGGATCAGGAAGGCGATCAGCGCGATGAAGGCCGAGACCATGAACACGTCGCCGTGGGCGAAGTTCACCATGCCGATGATGCCGAACACCATGGTGTAGCCGATGGCGATCAGGCCGTAGATCGAGCCGAGAGTGATGCCGTTGATGAGCTGCTGGAGGAAGACTTCCATGCGTTGCGCTCAAGCCTTTCGCGTATGGCCGCCCGGCTGACGGCCAATGCTTCGATTGTACAAGGCTTAACAGGGCATGGCGGGAGCGGCAACGCTGGCCGCGAGGCGTGTTATTAAGTCCCTTCGCAAAACGAGAGGCTTAAAGGAAATCCGCATGTCCCCCAGCCTCGAAATCACTGTCCGGGTTGGCGGCTCAGCCGCCGTTTTCGCCGCAATGGCGCTGTGGGAATGGCTCGCCCCGCGGCGCCACCTGACGGTCGGACGTAGGCCGCGCTGGCCAGGCAATCTCGGCATCCTGGTCATCGACATCATAACGGTGCGGCTCTTGGTGCCGACCGCCGCGGTCGGCGTGGCGCTGATCGCCACTGAGCGCGGCTGGGGGCTGTTTGCCATGCTGGGTTTGCCGGCCTGGGCGGCGATTCCGATCGGCGTGATTGCGCTCGATCTCATCATCTACAGCCAGCATGTCGTCTTCCATCATGTGCCGGTGCTGTGGCGGCTGCACCGCATGCATCACGCGGACCTTGATATCGACGTAACTACCGGCGTGCGTTTCCATCCTTTGGAGATTTTGCTGTCGCTCGCGATCAAGATGGCGACGGTGCTGACACTCGGCGTGCCGGCGCTCGCGGTGTTAATCTTTGAGGTGCTGCTCAACGCCACCTCGATGTTCAACCACAGTAATGTCGCTTTGCCGCCGCGGCTCGAGCCGATCGTGCGCTGGATCGTGGTTACGCCGCAGATGCATCAGGTGCATCACTCTATCGAGCGCGCGGAAACCGACAGCAATTTTGGATTCAATCTGCCATGGTGGGATCGCCTATTCGGCACCTATCGCGCCAAACCGGCGGCCGGCGAGCAAGGCATGACGATTGGCCTGCCGATCTTCCGCGATGTGGCGGAGCTAGCGATCGTGCGTTTACTGACGCAACCATTTCGGAATGATCATTGATTGCGCATAATCTTTTCCGAAAACCGGTTCCCACTTTTCGGGATCATGCGCGTGCGCGTTAGTGCAATCCGCCGAATAGCCAGATCAGCATGAAAATCGGAATCGGAATCACTAGCATTGAATCCCAACCAAAACCCAGGCCAGCAGCAGCAGGGCAATCAGCCCGGCCAGCAACCCCAATCCCGGCCAGCAGCAACAGGGTGGCCAGAAGCCAGGCCAGCAGCAGCAGGGTGGCCAGAAACCAGGCCAGCAGGGCCAGAACCGCTAACGCGCTGCAACACGATGAACGGAAGCCCCGCCAAATGGCGGGGCTTTTTGTTTGACCGTTGCGCGATTGCGTTGGCCTGGCGCGCCGCCTCGCATATGCTTAGCCATTATGACTTCGTCCACGCTTCCGCTGTTTCATCTCTACGGCGATCCGCCGGATGATTCCGCTTTCGACTTTATCCATATCGAAACCATCGCCTCGCGCTCCTCGGTGCACGACTGGACGATCCGCGCGCACCGCCACCGCAACCTGTTCCAGATCCTGCTGATCGAGAAGGGTGGCGGCGAAATGAGCTTCGAAACCGCGACCGTGGCGTTTTCGGCGCCGGCGGCGATCCTGGTGCCGGCCACCACCGCGCACGGCTTCCGTTTCACTCCGCAGGTCACCGACGGATGGGTGGTGAGCTTCACCGAAGACGTCGCCGATGCGCTCGGTGACCAATCGGGCGAGGCGCTGGCGCGGCTCAAGACGGTGGCGGTTGATCCGCTGGTGCCGCTGGTGGGCGCGGCGGAGGCCAAGCGCCTGGGCGCGCTGTGCGCGGACCTCAATGAGGAGGCCTCGCTGGCGCGCGAAGGCTATCGCCTCGCCATGCGTGGCCTATTGGCGCTCATCGCTATCGAGGTGGTGCGGCTCGCGGTCAGCCGTGCGCGCAGCGGCACGGTGACGCTCACGCGCGCCGATGCGCGGGTTGAGGAACTGCGCTGCCTGCTGGACGAGCATTTCCGCAAAGAACGGCTGATAAGCTTCTATGCCGGTAAGCTGGCGATGACCGCCGACCGGCTCAACGACCACGTCAAGCGCGCGACCGGCGTGACGGCGGGCCATCTGATCCGCCAGCGCGTGTTAACTGAAGCCAAGCGCCAGTTGGTGTTCACCAATCAGCCGATCCACGAGATTTCCTACGATTTGGCGTTTTCTGATCCGTCGCACTTCACCCGATTTTTCCGCAAGCAGACCGGCATGACGCCGCAGGCCTTCCGCGAAGGCCGCGGCGGTTAACATTAAGGGCCGCGCTTAAGCGGTAAGGTAAAGATCTGGTTTCTTTTGAAATTAGCTTTTGAAGCGCTTTGCCTTCGCCAGCTCCGCCATCACCTCGGCGGCTTCCTTGAAGGCATGGTTGGCCGCCGGCACGCCGCAATAGATCGCTTGTTGTAGAATAACTTCCTTGATGTCTGCCTCGGAAAAGCCGCCCCCGGCCAACGCCGCCCGCACGTGCAGGCGGAACTCGTCCCATTGAGCGAGCGCGATCATGGTGCCGATCACCAACACGCGGCGGGTGCGCTCATCGTAATGCGGCCGCGTCCAGATCTCACCCCAGGCGTAACGGGTGATGAGTTCCTGGAACTCCTCGTTGAACGCGGTCTTTTTAGCATTGGCGCGATCGACCCATTCGTTGCCCAGCACATTGCGGCGCTTCGCCATGCCGCGCTCGTGGCGTTCCTTTTCGTCCATAATCGCGGCCTTTAATTCAGCAGGAAATTGAGAGCCGCCTCGGTGAAGGCCTTCGGCTGTTCGACATTAGAGATATGCGCGGCATCGAGCGCCACCAACTTTGCGCCTTTGATGGCCTTGGCGATGGCTTCGCCGGCCGCCGGCGGGGTGGCGGGATCCTGCTTGCCGACGATGACAAGGGTCGGCGTCGTGATGCGCGGATTGGACTCGCGAAAGTCCATGTCGCGAACGGCTTCGACGCAAGCGATGTAGCCGTCGAGATTGGAGGCGAGGAACATCTCCGCCATGCGCGCGATCGTCTGCGGTGCGTGATCGCGAAAACCCTTGGTGAACCAGCGTTCCATGTTGGGGCCGACCAGTTCGCCGAGACCCTTTTCCCGCACGAATTTGATGCGATCGGCCCACGGGGCCTTGTCGGCGTAATAGTAGTTCGTGTTGGAGAGAATGAGCTTGTCGACGCGGTCTGGCGCGTTGACGCCGAGCCACTGGCCGTCCATGCCGCCCATAGACAGCCCGCACCAGTTCATCTTTTTGATCTTGAGCGCATCCATGAGCTTGAGGATGTCGCGACCGAAGAGATCGAAATTGTAGGGACCTTTGCTCACGCCGGACTTGCCGTGGCCGCGACGGTCGTAGCGCACAAGCCGAAAGTGCTTGGCGAATTCGGCGGCCTGGTCGTCCCACATATGCATATCGGTGCCGAGCGAGTTCGACAGCATCAGCACGGGCGCGCTATCGCTACCCTCGACTTCGACATAGATCGGACAACCGTCGGCATCGATCATCGGCATGCAATTCCTCCCCGAAGCTTGGATTTTGGTTGTTACGGTATGGCGTTAGGCGACACCCTTAAAGCGGTCTGCGCCCGCTGCAAAGCTCTTTTCAGGGGCCTTGCGAGGGCTTAAGCCTTGGGCCAAGGCCGGTTTTGGCTTGCGTTCCCAAGGAGACGACGCCGATGGCGATGGTAATGACCGGGGAAGTTCAACTCCCAGCCAGCCGCGAGGTTGTGTATGCAAAGCTCAACGATGCCGAGGTGCTGAAAGCCTGCATCCCCGGCTGCGAGGAGCTCAACAAGATCTCCGACACCGAATTGCAGGCGGTTGCCGTCACCAAAATCGGGCCGGTGAAAGCGCGCTTCAAAGGCAAGGTGCACCTGACCGACCTCGACCCGCCTAACGGTTACAAGATTTCGGGCGAGGGCGACGGTGGAGTCGCTGGTTTCGCCAAGGGCGGCGCCACGGTCGCTCTGACCGAAAAGGATGGCGGCACGCTGCTAACCTACAATGTCGAGGCGCAGATCGGCGGCAAACTCGCCCAACTCGGCCAGCGCCTGGTCAATGGCGCGGCCAAGAAGATCGCCGACGACTTTTTCAAGAATTTCGCCGCGAATGTCGCCGCAGGTAGCACCCCGTTCACCGCGGTTTGAGCCATTTCCTGCCTTTGAATCCCTTGACCCGGTATGCGGTGGGGGTTCAGACTTATTATCGTTCCAAGGCGCATTCGGGCCGAAATCGGCTACATTTAAAACCCGAGCCGCCGCCGCCCCCGGCGGGCGAAGCGAAAAGAGGGCTTTTGGCCCCGAATTTGGGAGGACGGTCATGCCTGCGGTGTCCATGACGGTGAACGGTAAAGCCGTCACTGGCGACGTCGAAGCGCGCACCTTGCTGGTGCAGTTCCTGCGCGAAAATCTCCGGCTTACCGGCACGCATGTGGGCTGCGACACCTCGCAATGCGGCGCTTGCGTCATCCATGTCGATGGCATTGCAGCGAAGTCCTGCACCCTGCTTGCCCTGCAATGTGAGGGCGCCAAGATCACCACCATCGAGGGCCTGGCCGAGCCGGGCGGAGCCCTGCACCCGATGCAGGAAGCCTTCCGCGAAAACCACGGACTGCAATGCGGCTACTGCACGCCCGGCATGATCATGGCGGCGCTCGATATCGTGCGGCGCCGCGGCAACGATCTCGACGAGCACACAATCCGCGAGCAGCTCGACGGCAACATCTGCCGCTGTACCGGCTATCACAACATCGTCAAGGCGATCGCCGCGGGAGCGAAAGCGATGGCTAAGGGCGGCGCGCGGCAAGCGGCCGAGTAGCGTTAAAAAAATTCAACGGGAGGAGACCGCCATGAGCGCGACTGGGATCGGCGCGGCGGTGCGCCGCAAGGAAGACTTCCGCTTTATTACCGGCCAGGGACAATATACCGACGACGTGGTGCGGCCGGGCGAGACCCGTGCCGCGTTCGTGCGCTCGCCGCACGCCCGTGCCAAGATCAAGAACCTTGACGCGGCTGCAGCCAAGAAAATGCCCGGCGTGGTCGCCGTGCTGACCGGCGCCGACCTCGCCAAAGACAAGATCGGCAATTTGATCTGCGGCTGGATGATTCATTCCAAGGACGGCACGCCGATGAAGATGGCGCCGCATCCGGCGCTCGCCTCCGGCAATGTGAACTGCGTCGGCGACGCGGTGGCGGTGGTGATCGGCGAAACCTTGGCGCAGGCGCGCGATGCCGCCGAGAAGGTCAAGGTCGACTACGAAGTCTTGCCGGCAGTGGTCGATCCGGCCAAGGCGCAGGCAGCGGGCGCGCCGCAGATCCATGCCGACATTGCCAAAAATACAATCTATCAGTGGCATCTCGGCGACGCCAAGTCGACCGCGGCGGCCTTCGCCGCTGCCAAGCACGTCACCAAGCTCGACATCATCAACAACCGCCTGGTGCCGAATGCGATCGAGCCGCGCGCGGCGCTCGCCGAATACGACGCCGGCACCGACAACCTCACTTTATGGAATACCTCGCAGAACCCGCACGTGGCGCGCCTGGTCATCGCCGCTTTCGTCGGCATGGCGCCGGAGCATAAGTTGCGGGTGATCGCGCCCGACGTCGGTGGCGGCTTTGGCTCGAAGATTTTCATCTATCCCGAAGAGGTCGTCTGTCTGTGGGCGTCGCGCAAGGTGCGACGGCCGGTGAAATGGACGGCGGAGCGCACGGAATCATTCCTCACCGATGCGCATGGCCGCGACCACGTCACCCATGCGGAGCTTGCGTTCGACGCAAATGGAAAAATCCTCGCGTTGCGCGCCAAGACCATCGCCAATCTTGGCGCCTACATGTCGACCTTCTCGTCCTCGGTGCCGACCTATCTCTACGGAACGCTGCTGTCGGGCCAATACGATATCCCGTCGATCTATTGCGAGGTGGACGCGGTCTATACCAACACCGCTCCGGTTGACGCCTACCGCGGCGCCGGGCGGCCGGAAGCGACCTTCGTGGTCGAGCGGCTGGTCGAGGTGGCATCACGGCAGATGGGCATCGAGCCCGCCGAACTGCGCAGGCGCAACTTCATCAAGTCGTTCCCGCACCAGACGCCGGTAATCATGGCCTATGACGCCGGCGACTATCACGCCTCGCTCAAGAAGGCGCTGGAGATCGCCGACGTGAAGGGCTTCGGCAAGCGCAAGCGCGAAGCGGCACGGCACGGCAAACTGCGGGGCTTGGGCTTCTCGACCTATATCGAGGCCTGCGGCATCGCGCCGTCGCAGGCGGTCGGCTCACTCGGCGCCGGCGTCGGCTTGTGGGAATCCGCCGAGGTGCGGGTCAATCCGACCGGCAGCGTCGAAGTGCTCACGGGGTGCCACGCGCACGGCCAGGGTCACGAGACAACCTTCGCGCAACTGGTGTCCGAGCGGCTCGGCATTCCGTTCGAGAACGTCTCCATCGTGCACGGCGACACCGACAAGGTGCAGTTCGGCATGGGCACCTACGGCTCGCGCTCGGGCGCGGTCGGCATGTCAGCGATCGTCAAGGCGCTCGACAAGATCGAGATCAAGGCCAAGAAGGTCGCCGCTTTCATGCTTGAAGCGGCGGAAGGCGACATCGAATTCAAGGACGGTAAGTTCACCGTCGCCGGCACCGACAAGTCGGCGGCCTGGGGCGACGTCGCGCTCAATGCCTATGTCGCTCACAAATTCACCGGCGCCGAGCTGGAACCGGGGCTCAAAGAAACCTCGTTCTACGATCCGACCAATTTTACTTTCCCAGCCGGCTGCCACATCTGCGAGGTCGAGGTCGATATCGACACCGGCAAGACCGACATCGTGAATTGGACTGCGGTCGACGACTTCGGCACCGTGATAAATCCGATGATCGTCGAGGGCCAGGTGCATGGCGGCATCGCGCAAGGCGTCGGGCAGGCGTTGCTCGAAGGCGCGATCTACGACAAGGCCGGCCAACTCGTGACCGGCTCGATGATGGACTACACCATGCCGCGCGCACACGATCTGCCGTCATTTCACGTCGGCCTGACCGAGACCAAGTCGCCGTCCAATCCGCTCGGCATTAAAGGCTGCGGCGAGGCCGGCGCTATCGCGGCGCCCGCCGCGGTGATCAACGCCATCACCGATGCGATCGGAACCGAAAATCTGGCCATGCCGGCGACCGCCAATGCGGTGTGGGTGGCGCTGCAAGGCGCCAAACCGCGCCAAGCCGCCACGCAAGCCGCGTAACAGGAGAGAGCGATGTACAATTTCACCTTCCATCGTCCGACCACGGTCCGCCAGGCGGCCGGCCTGCTGGCGCGCAATCCGGAGGCCAAGATCTTGGCCGGCGGCCATTCGTTGATCCCGGTGATGAAGCAGCGCCTGGCCAGCCCGTCCGCGCTGATCGATCTCTCGTTGATCGAAGGCATGGCCGGCGTTGAGCAGAAGGGCCGCTCGGTCGTGATCGGCGCCATGTCGCGCCACGCCGACGTCGCCAACTCGACGGTGCTGCAGCAGGCGCTGCCGGGGCTGGCCGCGGTGCCTGGCGCGATCGGCGATCCGCAGGTGCGCAACCGCGGCACTATCGGCGGCTCGATCGCCAACAACGATCCGAACGCCGACTATCCGGCGGCGGTTCTGGGCTTAGGCGCCACCATTATCACCAACAAGCGGCGCATCGCGGCCGACGATTTCTTCACCGGCATGTTCTCGACCGCCTTGGAAGACGGTGAGATCATCACCAAGATCAGTTTCCCGATCGCCAAGAAGGCGGCCTACGAGAAGTTCAAACACCCGGCCTCGGGCTTCGCGCTGGTCGGCGTGTTCGTGTCCAGGCGCAGCGCGGATATCCGCGTGGCGGTGACCGGCGCCGGCAGCAACGGCGTGTTCCGGGTGAAGTCGTTCGAAGAGGCGCTGAAAAAACGTTTCGCGGCGAAGTCGCTCGAAGGCATGACCATTCCCGCGACCGGCATGAACAGCGACATCCACGCCAGTGCCGAATATCGCGCGCACCTGGTCGGCGTACTGGCGCGCCGCGCGGTGGCGAAGGCGACGGCGTAAATTACCTCGTGCTTTCGCGATCGAGTTCGGCCAGCAAATCGTGCAGGTCGAGCGGGTGCGTGAACATCTGCAAGCCGCCGTCCGGCTGCTTCGGCCATTGCTCCTTCGGCCGGTCCCAATAGAGCTCGACGCCGTTATCGTCCGGGTCGCGCAGATAGAGCGCCTCGGAGACGCCATGGTCGCTGGCACCTTCGAGCGGGATTTTGGCGACGATCAGCCGGCGCAGCGCGTCGGCGAGCAGCGGACGGGTCGGGTAGAGAATGGCGGTATGGTAAAGGCCGGTGCTGCCCGGAGGCGGGGGCGAGCCGCCCAGGCTCTCCCAGGTATTGAGCCCGAGATGGTGGTGGTATCCGCCGGCCGAGATGAAGGCGGCGCCGGGCCGGCTGGTGGTGAGCGTGAAACCTAGCACGCCGCAATAGAAATCGAGCGCCCGCTGTAAATCAGCGACCTTCAGGTGCACATGGCCAATGCGCACCCCGGCGTCGATGGTGGGCATCCGCAGGGCTTCCTTCTCGATCTGGACGGGCTTGGTCATGGTGCAATCCTTGGGAGCAATTCCCGGCTGGCTGGGCGGGCCTTCGATACCCACATGTAAGACGCCCGTGCGGTAGGATAAAGTACCCGCCATGACCATAAAACAGCTCCCGACCTCCATTGAGGCCACCCTCGACCTGCTGGCCAAGGCCGACTACATCGCCGACCGCTCGCTGGCGACGGTGCTTTACCTGGCGCTCCGCATGGGGCGGCCGTTGTTCGTCGAAGGCGAGGCCGGCGTCGGCAAGACCGAGATCGCCAAGGTGCTCAGCGCCACGCTGGGGCGCCGGCTGATCCGCCTGCAATGCTACGAGGGGCTCGATATTTCGTCCGCCGTCTATGAGTGGAATTACGGCGCGCAGATGATCGCCATTCGGCTGGCGGAAGCGCAAGGCGAGGGCGACCGCGAACGGATCGAGCATGACGTGTTCTCCGAACGCTTTCTGATCAAACGCCCATTACTTCAGGCGCTCGATCCTGATCCGGCCGGGCCGCCGGTGCTGCTGATCGACGAGATCGACCGCGCCGACGAGGCGTTCGAGGCGTTCCTGCTGGAAGTGCTGGCCGATTTCCAGATCACCGTGCCGGAGCTCGGCACAGTCAAAGCGGCGCAGCCGCCGATTGTGCTGGTCACCTCTAACCGCACCCGGGAGGTGCATGACGCGCTCAAGCGTCGATGCCTCTACCACTGGGTCGGCTATCCCAATGCCGAGCGCGAGTTGAAGATTCTGCGCACCAAGGTGCCGGGCATTGCCAAGAAATTGTCCGAGCAGGTGGTCGCGTTCGTGCAGGCGCTGCGCAAGGAGGACTTGTTCAAGTCGCCTGGTGTCGCCGAGACGCTCGACTGGGCCGGCGCGCTCACCGAACTCGACGTGGTCGCGCTCGATCCGGCGACGGTGTCGGACACGCTCGGCGCGCTGCTCAAATATCAGGATGACATCGCCCGGCTCGACGGCAGCAAGGTGAGAGCGCTGCTCGACGAGGCGAAGGCGGAACTGCGGGCGGCGGAGTAACTTGCATGGCCGATGGCCGCCTTGCCGAAAACATCCTCTATTTCGCGCGCGCGCTACGCGCGGCCGGTATCCCGGTCGGGCCCGGTGCGGTGCTCGACGCCCTGGAGGCGCTCGGCGTCGCCCGCGTCGGCGACCGCGAGGATTTCTACTGGACGCTGCACGCGGTGTTCGTGAAGCGGCACGAGCATTCGATCCTGTTCGACCAGGCTTTCCGCATCTTCTTCCGCAAGCGCGGCTATATCGAGAAGCTGATCGCCTCCATGCTGCCGGAGACCGCGCCGGGCGCGCCTAAAGCGCCGCCGCCGGGCGCCCAGCGCATCCAGGAGGCGCTGTTCGGCGGGCTCAACGAGCGAGCGGACAAGTCCGAGGTCGAGATCGACGCGCGGCTGACAGTCTCCGACCGCGAGGTATTGCAGAAAAAAGATTTCGCGCAGATGACGGCGGCCGAGATTGTTGCCGCCAAGCAGGCGATCGCGCGGTTGGCTCTGCCGCTCGACCTGCTGCGCACGCGGCGAATGACAGCGAGCCGGCACGGGCATCTCATCGACATCCGCCGCACCTTACGTGCCAGCATGAAGGCGGGCGGGGCGGTGATCGATCTTAAATATCTAGGGCCGCGCGAAAAGGAGCCGCCGATCGTGGCGCTCTTAGATATTTCCGGCTCGATGAGCCAATACACCCGGCTGTTCCTGCATTTTCTCCATGCGGTCACCGACGAGCGCAAGCGCGTGACGACCTTCCTGTTCGGCACGCGGCTGACCAACGTCACTCGCGCCATCCGCCAGCGCGATCCCGACGAAGCACTCGCCGCCTGTTCGGCCCATGTTGTCGACTGGTCGGGCGGCACGCGCATCGCCGCCTCGCTGCGCGCTTTCAACAAGCAGTGGTCGCGCCGCGTGCTCACGCAAGGTGCGGTGGTGCTGCTGATCAGCGATGGGCTCGAGCGCGACGTCGACGACACCTTGGCCTTCGAGATGGGCCGGCTGCAGCGATCCTGCCGGCGGCTAATCTGGCTCAATCCGCTGCTGCGCTTCGAAGGCTTCGAGGCGCGCGCCAAGGGCGTGCGCACCATGCTGCCCTATGTTGACGAATTGCGCCCAATCCACAATCTGGAGTCCATGGCCGAGCTGGTGCGCGCCCTGTCGGGCGTCTCGGCGAAGGACTACGATCCGAAACTATGGTTGCGGCAGGTTGCCTGACGGAGGACTGACATGCTTTCGCGCGATGAAGACATTTTGAAAGCGGCCGAGGACTGGCGCAAAGCCGGGCGCGGCGTGGCGCTAGCCACCGTGGTGGAGACCTGGGGCTCGGCGCCGCGGTCGGTCGGCTCCAATCTGGTGATCGACAACGATGGTAATTTTCTAGGATCCGTCTCCGGCGGCTGCGTCGAGGGCGCGGTGGTGACCGAAGCCATGGACGTGATCAACAGCGGCAAGCCGAAAATGCTGGAATTCGGCGTCGCCGACGAGACCGCTTGGAACGTCGGCCTATCCTGCGGCGGCACGATCCGCGTCTATGTCGAGAAAGTGAGCTGAAGCGTGAAACTCGACATCCTGCACGCGCTCAATTCCGAACGCGCCGCACGGCGCGCGGCGGTGGTCGTCACCGATGTGGCGAGTGGCGAACAGCGGCTCGTCAAGTCTGCCGATGTGTCGCGCGATCCGCTCAAAGACGTGCTGGAAAAGCGTCTGCGCATGGCGAAAAGCGGCATGGAGGAGACTGCGCAGGGCCGCGTTTTCCTCACCGTGCACGTGCCATCGCCGCAGCTTGTGATCACCGGCGCGGTGCATATCAGCCAGACGCTGGCGCCGGTCGGGCAGTTACTCGGCTATGACGTGACCATCGTCGATCCGCGCACGGCCTTCGCTTCGATCGAGCGCTTCCCCGACGTGAAGGTGATCGCTGAGTGGCCGGACGTGGCGCTGCCACCGCTCAATGTCGATCACTACACGGCGTTTGTCGCGCTCACCCACGATCCGAAAATTGACGACCCGGCGTTGAAACACGCGCTGGCGCGCGACTGTTTTTATATCGGTGCGCTCGGCTCCAAGAAGACCCATGCCAAGCGCGTTCAGCGTTTGAAGGAAGCGGGGCTCAGCGACGCCGACATCGCGCGCATCCATGCGCCCATCGGTTTGCCCATCGGCGCGGTATCGCCGGCCGAAATCGCGGTCGCCATCATGGGCGAGATCACGCAGAGGCTGCGCATGAAGGCGGACAAGGCGGAGGTGGCATGAAGTTCGGCCCGGTCGCCCCTAGCGACGCGCTCGGCGCCACCGCGGTGCATTCGATCCGCCATGGCGATCTCGTGCTCAAGAAGGGCACGCTGATCGGGCCGGCGGAAGTGGCTGCGTTGAAAGCTGCAAGCGTCAAGGACATCGTGGTGGCGCGGCTCGAGCCGGGCGACGTCTCGGAGGATCAGGCTGCCGCCGATATCGCATCGGCCGTGAAAGGTGAGGGCGTGCGTGCCGACCGCGCCTTCACCGGCCGCTGCAATCTGTTCGCCGAAACATCCGGCGTGCTGGTGCTCGATAAAGACGCGATCGACCGGCTCAACCGCATCGACGAGTCGATTACGGTGGCGACGCTGCCGGCGTTCAAGCCGGTGGTGGAAGGCGAAATGATCGCCACCGTGAAGATCATTCCGTTCGCGGTTGCAGGGACAGCACGTGACCAGGCGGTGGCGGAAGCTGCGAAAGCGAAACCGGTCATTCGCGTGGCGCCCTACAAGGTACGCAAGATCGGCATTGTTTCGACGCTGTTGCCAGGACTCTCTTCCAAGGTCGTCGAGAAGACACTCAAGATCACCGCGACCCGCATTGCGCCTGCCGGCGCGGCCATCGTCGCCGAGCGCAGGGTGCCACACGAGACGCCTGCGCTGGCGCGCGCCATCGACGAGGTGTTGAAAGCCGGCGCCGAATTGGTGATCATGTTCGGCGCTTCGGCCATTGCCGACCGGCGCGATGTCATCCCGGCGGCGGTCGAGGCGATTGGCGGCGAGATCGAGCATTTCGGCATGCCGGTTGATCCCGGCAATCTGATGCTGATCGGACGCTTGCGCGGGCAGGCGGTGATTGGCGCGCCCGGCTGCGCGCGTAGCCCGAAGGAAAACGGATTCGATTGGGTGCTGATGCGGCTGCTGGCGGGGCTGCCGGTGTCGCGCGCGGACATCACCGGCATGGGCGTCGGCGGACTGCTGATGGAAATCGTCACGCGGCCGCAGCCGCGCACCGAACCAGCGCCGGAAAAAGGCCGCCGCATCGCCGCGGTGGTGCTGGCCGCTGGGCGCTCCACCCGCATGGGTGCCATCAACAAGCTGATCGCCGAGATCGGCGGTAAGCCGCTGGTGCGCATCGCCGCCGAGCAGGCGCTTGCCTCGCGCGCCAAGCCGGTGATCGTCGTCACCGGTCACGAGCGCGAGCGTGTCGAAGCGGCGCTGGCTGGGCTTCCCGTTCGCTTCGTGAACAATCCTGATTATGCCGAAGGTCTTGGCACCTCGCTGAAGGCTGGCATCTCTGCCGTGCCGGCGGATGCCGACGGCGTCATCGTCTGCCTGGGCGACATGCCGCAGGTGGATAACCAGCTGATCGACAAGCTGATCACGGCCTTCGATCCCGAACGCATCGCGCTGGTGGTGGTGCCGACGTTCGACGGGCGGCGCGGCAATCCGGTGGTGTGGTCGCGCCGCTTCTTCCACGACCTGATGTCGATCAATGGCGACATCGGCGCCCGCCACCTGATTGGCAGCTATGCCGAGGCGGTCGTTGAAGTGCCGGTCGCCGGCGAGGCGGCGCTCACCGACGTGGACACGCCCGAGTCGTTTTCCGCCGTCAAGGCCGAAATCGAACGCGCTTAAGACTCGAATCGTTGATCGCCGCCGCGACTCAGCCCCTATCTGGTGACGTGCCTGGATAAGGGAAGGGCGATGACGGACAGCTTCACGCCGGTCGTGCGCGCGCTTGTGGCAGCGACACTGTTGCTCGCGAGCGCGACGCTGATGTTGGTCGCCGTCAACACAGAGCGCGCGGCCGGCGCGCTCGCGATCGGCTCATGTGGGGCGTTCGGCGAGGCTTACGATTTTCGCACCGTCGACGACGCGCGTAAAAGCGCGCTGGTGAAATGCCAAAGCGGCACCTGCCGGGTGGTGACCGTCACCAAGCAGGGCTGCGCCGCGTTTGTGGTCGATTTCACTAATGCCTGCGGCGCCCATGGCTGGGGCAAAGCGCCCAAGCGCGGGCGCAGCCAGAACGAGGCCTTGCGCTCTTGCTATATGGACGGCGGTAAGGAATGCGTGATCCGCACCTTCTTCTGCGACGCCAAGGGCTGACCGGCGGATCTCGCCGGACCGTGGGTTACCACTAACATTTTGATTTAATTAGCGGTTTTAGCGCTTGCATGGCGCCTGCGTTTGCACACATAATGACTGACCAGTCAGTCAGTATGTCGGTGGTTGCTATGACGACCGCACACCCACGATCAGCCCGCAAAACGCCGCGCCGCCGGCGCGGGGCGACCCATCGGCCGGGGCCGAAGCCGCTCAGCAAGGCGCGCGAGGCGCGCAGCGCCGCCCGCCGCGAGGCCATCCTTTCCGCCGCGCTCGATGAATTCTCGTCACGCGGCTTCGAAGCGGCGCGGCTCGACGACGTGGCCAAGCGCGCCGGCGTCGCCAAGGGCACGATCTATCTCTACTTCCGCGACAAGGAGAGCCTATTCCAGGAACTGATCCGCGCCATGCTCACGCCGCTGGTCGGCACCATCGAGGCGTTGGGCGCGGCCGACGTGCCGATCAACGCGCTGGCTGAGCAGCTAGTCGAACTGTTTGTGCGCGAGGTCTACGAGACCCGCCGGAAAGACGTCATTCGTTTGATGATCTCGGAAGGCCGGCGCTTCCCCAAGCTTGCCGAATTCTATTACCGCGAGGTGCTCTCGCGCATCATTGGCACGATGCGCGTCATTCTGCGCCGCGCCGCAGCCCGCGGCGAAGTGTCCCAGGGGCTGGCCGAATTCCCGCAAATCATCGCGGCGCCGGGCCTGGTCGCCATCATCTGGAGCGGATTGTTCGAACGTTTCGAGTCGCTCGACGTTCGCAAAATGATGAAGGCCCATATCGAGTTGCTGTTTGCGTCGAGGAGAGCGCCATGAAAATTAAACTTGCAGCCTTATCGGCGCTGGTGCTCGCCGGCCTCGTGCTCGCCGGCTGCGACAAGGGCAATGAACGCCAGTTGCAGGGCTGGGTCGAGGCCGAGTTGATCTTCATCAGTTCCGACGAGCAGGGCCGCGTCGAAAACCTGAAAGTGCGTGAGGGTGACCAGGTCAAACAGGGCGATCTGCTGTTCACCGTCGACGACGATTTGCAAAAGGCCGAACTGGTGGTGAGGAAAACCGCCGTGGTCAACGCGCAGCAGAACTTTGATCGCGCCAAAGAATTGCTGAAGACGTCGGCCGGGACGCAAAAGACCTACGACGATGCCGAGGCGGCGCTGCGCCAGGCCAAGGCCAATCTGGGCTGGTCGGAAACCCGCCTCGCGCGCCGCAATGCCTACAGTCCCGCCGACGGCACTATCCAGCAGATCTATTACCGGCCGGGCGAGACCGTGAGCGCAGGAAAGCCAATGCTGGCGCTGCTGCCGCCGCAGAATCTCAAATTCCGCTTTTTCGTGCCGGAGCCGCTGCTGCCCGAGATCAAATACGGCGAGACCGTCACGGTCTCCTGCGACGGCTGCGAGAAGGGGCTGACCGCGAAAGTGAGCTTCATCGCCCGCAGCGCGGAGTACACCCCGCCGGTGATCTACACCCTGGATGAGCGCGCCAAGCTGGTCTTCCTGATCGAGGCGCGGCCCGTCGAGCCGGAGAAATTCCGCGTTGGCCAGCCGGTGACAGTCACGCTGCCGAAAGAGATGCCGAAATGAGCGTACAAAATGGGGCGCAAGACATCGTCATCGACGTCCATCACCTGACCAAAAAGTTCGATGGCCGGGCGGTGGTGCGCGACCTGTCTATGCAGGTCAAGCGCGGCACCATCTATGGCTTCTTGGGACCGAACGGCTCCGGCAAGACCACCACTATCCGCATGCTGTGCGGGCTGCTCACGCCCGATGGAGGCGATGGCACATGCCTCGGCTATGACATCCGCACCGAGGCCGACAAGATCAAGACCCAAGTCGGCTACATGACGCAGCACTTCAGCCTCTATCAGGATCTTTCGGTGCGCGAGAACCTGGAATTCATCGCCCGCATCTACGGCATCGAGAAGTCTGCGGCCGCCGCGCGCGCGGCGATCGAGCGGCTCGGCCTCGCTGGTCGCGAGGAGCAGATCGCCGGTGAATTGTCTGGCGGCTGGAAACAGCGGCTGGCGCTCGGCGCCTGCACGCTGCCGAGCCCGCAATTGCTGCTGCTCGACGAGCCAACCGCCGGCGTTGATCCGAAGGCGCGGCGCGAGTTCTGGAACGAGATCCACGCGCTCGCCGCCGACGGCCTCACCGTGCTGGTTTCCACCCACTACATGGACGAGGCCGAGCGATGTCACGAGATCGCTTACATCGCCTATGGCGATCTACTGGTGCACGGCACCGTCGAGCAGGTGATCGAGGCCTCGCACCTGACCACCTATATCGTCAGCGCCGAGTATGGCGAGAGGCTTAGACAATTGTCGGCCGAACTCACCGGCAAGCCCGGCGTCGACATGGTGGCGCCGTTCGGCACAAGCCTGCACGTCTCCGGGCGCGACGCCGGCACGCTGGAAGCCGCGATCGCGCCCTATCGCACGAGCTGGAACCTCGACTGGCAGCGCTCCGAGCCCTCGCTCGAGGACGTGTTCATCGACCTGATGGGCAAGGCGCGGGATAATTTCCAATGACCCAAATCTTCCAATGACACACGTACTCCCCACGCAAGCCCCGCGACGGCTCCCGGGCGACGGCTTCTGGCGCAAGACCCGGGCCGTGCTGGTGAAGGAATTCATCCAGCTGCGGCGCGACCGCGTGTCGTTCGCCATGATCATCATGATCCCGCTGATCCAGCTCATGCTGTTCGGCTACGCCATCAACACCAATCCGCGGCATTTGCCGACCGCCGTGCTCTTGCAGGAGAACAGCGATCTCGGCCGCTCGATACTGGCCGCGCTCGAGAACACCGATTATTTTCACGTCACCGAGCGTCCGCGCAGCGAGGTTGAGCTCGACGAACTGCTGGCGGCCGGCAAGGTTCTGTTTGCGATCGAAATCCCGCGCAATTTCGAACGTTCGGTGCGGCGCGGCGACAAGCCGGCCATGCTGGTGATTGCCGATGCCACCGATCCGGTCGCCTCCGGCTCGGCGCTCAGCGCGCTCGGCCAGGTGCTGCAGAGCGCGCTCTCGCATGACCGCGACGTTCCCGAGGCCGCCGTGCTGCCTTTCGAAATCCGAACCCACGCGCGCTACAACCCGGCCGGCGTGACCCAGATCAATATCGTGCCCGGCCTGGTCGGCACTATCCTCACCATGACCATGCTGATCTTTACTGCGTTGTCGGTGACACGCGAGATCGAGCGCGGCACCATGGAAAGCCTGCTGGCGATGCCGATCACCCCCGCCGAGATCATGCTCGGCAAGATCGCGCCCTATATCATGGTCGGCTTCGTGCAAGCGTCGCTAATCATTGGCATCGGCGTCATGCTATTCGGCGTGCCGGTCGTCGGCAATCTCGGCGTGCTCGCCGCGCTCAGCACCTTGTTCATCGCCACCAATCTTTCGATCGGCTACACATTCTCGACCGTGGCGCAGAACCAGTTGCAGGCGATGCAGATGTCCATCATGTTCTTCCTGCCGAATATTCTCTTATCCGGCTTCATGTTCCCGTTCGCCGGCATGCCGGTCTGGGCGCAATATATCAGCGAGGCACTGCCGCTCACGCATTACCTGCGCATCGTGCGCTCGATCATGCTGAAAGGCTCCTCGGTCGCCGATCTGCGTTACGACGCGGTCGCACTGTTCGTGCTGATGCTGGTGGCCATGACGATCGCCGTCACGCGCTTCCGCCGTACGCTGGACTAGCTTATCGGCGGGTCAATACGCCGAGGCGCAGATAGGGACTGGAACGATGGTCGCCATCGCCGGACCATCCGACCGCCGCTGACCATTCCCATTGCTCGGGTGGATTCCGAATCGCAACTGGCTATAGCCGACGCAGGCGAAGGTCTGCCCCTCCGGGCCGAGATAGAAACAATCGTGCAGCCTCCAGCCATAGGCGGCGTGCGCCGGGTAGCTGGTAATGATCGATGACAGCGACGCGTCGGCGGCGATCATTGTGGCGGGCGTCGATTCGAACCACTAATTGACGGCGGCGCGGGCGCCGACAGATGTACCATGCAATCGGTTGGATGGATCGTGGGGTCTAGTGACGTCGTTCTTGATGTCGAGCCCGGCGAAAACCTTGAGCTCGAGCCGGTCACGTTTGAACCGCCAGCTCGGCAGCAGCTGGGCCTGCTCCTCGGCACCGATCACCCAGTCATTGTTGCGCGTGCCGGAGAGCGGTAGCGGTACAGCCCGCCCGAAAGCCATACGCTGCGGCGTGAAGCCCTCGCAGTCGAGCCCGCCCCGCGACCACTGCAGGCCGCCGTGCATGAAACGGCCGTCGCGCCACAGGTCCGGCGCCGGAAAACAAAAGTAATTGCGCGCCGTCATCGCCGGCCCGAGCATGTCCGGTGGACACGCAAAGGCAACAAAAACTGAAGGCCGCGGCGACGACCATCGCCGCGATTACGCCCTCCGCGACTCATTGAGGCCCCCGAGCCAAAGAACAGCCCGGCAGAAACGCACCAGATTACCTTCTCAACTTAAGCGTGCTGGCCGGCGGGAGTCGAGGCCGTTCTGCAAAATCCGGATAGGACAAAGTTCGAGCCAAGCGGTATATGCAGGCGAGCGACATGATGCTCGCTTAACGAGGACTGCATGACCGCTGCGACCTCCGGTAATACATTGCAAGCCGACGAAAGCGCCCGCCGGCGGTCGATCGCTTTCCTCAACTGGGCACACGCGCTCGATCATTTCGTGCTGCTGATCTACCCGACGGTCGTCATCGGGCTGGAGGTCATCTACAAGCGGCCCTATGCCGAGCTGATCGCGCTGTCGACCGCGGCTTTCGTCGCCTTCGGGGTGTTTTCGCTGCCCGCCGGCTGGCTCGCAGATCGCTGGAGCCGCCGCAACATGATGGTGGCGTTCTATATCGGCTGCGGCGTCTCGCTGGCCGGCGTCGCGGCGGCGCCTAATCTGGTCGTGCTCGCCGTCGCCCTGTTCGCGCTCGGGGTGTTCGCCGCGATCTATCACCCGGTCGGCATGCCGATGCTGCTGGAAGCTTCCAGGGCGCAGGGGCGCTCCATCGCGTTCAACGGCGTGTGCGGCAATCTGGGCGCGGCGCTGGCCGCCGGCGTCGCCGCCGCGATCGCCTCCTGGTTTGGCTGGCGCGCGGCCTTCCTGGTGCCGGCACTGGTGTGCATCGCGACCGGCATCGCCTATGTCATGCAGGTCCCCGACGACCGCCACCGCACCGCGAGCCGCAAGAAGATCGCCGACGTGGTGCTCTCGCAACGCGCGGCGCTGATCATGTTCGGCCTCTATGTGGTGATCTCGCTCGCCGGCGGCTTGACCTTCAACACCATCTCGATCGCGCTGCCCAAGATTGTGGACGAGCGGTTGGGCGCCAACGTGCCGTTGCTTTGGGTCGGTTCGGTCGCCACCGCGGTGTTCATGTGCGGTGCGGTGGCGCAGATCGTGGTCGGCCGGCTGGTCGAGTGGATCAGGCCCTATCAATTATTCGCCGTGGTCGTGGCGCTGCAATTCCTCGGCATCCTATGGGCGGCTAATTCGAGCGGCCTGACGCTGATCCTGGCACTCGCCGTCACCATGGCGGCGATCTACGGACAGGTGACGGTCGGCGATCTGGTGATCGCGCGCTACACCGCCGACGCCTGGCGCGGCCGCGTCTATGCGGTGCGCTATTTCCTCACCTTCGTGTCGTCGGGCGCGGCGGTGTCGATCATCGCCTGGCTCTACGGCCGCGGCGGCTTCGATCTGCTACTGATGGCGGTCGCCGGCATTGCCGCGGTATTCCTGATCGGCGTGCTCGGCATCGTGTTCCTGGTCTCGGGCGTGGAACGCGCGCGCCGCATGGCGCAGCCGGCGGAATAATTTTCAGAACAGCGGCGGGATCAGGTCGTCGACCTTCACGCGCATGCGCTTTTTCACCAGTGTGGCGATGCGGCTGCGGTGGCATTCGTTCGGGTCGCGCTCGTAGCACAACAGACAGACACGCTTGCCCGACTTGATCAGCGCCAGGAGTTCGCCGAGCGCCACTTGCGCTTGCCGAGTCATAATGTGCTTGTCGTAGATGTGCCAGAGCTTATCGAGGTCGCCCGCACGCGCAGCCTGCCTGCCTTCCGCTGGCGTGCCGAGCTTTTGCAAATGGATATAGGCGATGCCGACTTCATCCAGCGATGCCTTGAGCTGGCGCTTGGAGAAGCCGGGGCGGCGCGAGGCCGCGACCGCCCGGATATCGATCAGGAGATCGACTTTGGCGCGCTTGAGTTCGCCCAAGACCGCGTCGGGCAAGGCCAGCTGGTAGCCAATCGTAAACAAAGTCTGCATTTGGTCGTCACAGGAATGACACACTCACTCGCTATATAGATTGCAAGTTAGCGATCCGGAATAGTTGAGTACGGAACGCCCTGACGGCCACGATGAGATCCAGGCGACGGCGGATGTACCCGCGCCTCTCATTTGTGGTCGTTTTCATTTTCAGCGCTGCGTGACGAAAAGGCCCGGGATTTCTCCCGGGCCTTCTTTATGTTCGCGTTGAGCGGATGGTTTAGAAATCCATCCCGCCCATGCCGCCGCCGCCCATTCCGCCGCCACCCGGCATACCGCCCTGGGCCTTTTTCTGCGGAATTTCGGCAACCATCGCCTCGGTGGTGATCAAGAGACCGGCGACCGACGCCGCGCCCTGGATCGCCGAACGCACGACCTTGGTCGGGTCGATGACGCCCTTGCTGACGAGATTGCCGTACTCGCCGGCCTGCGCGTCGAAGCCCCAGTTGTACTGGTCCTTTTCCATGATCTTACCGACAATGACCGAGCCGTCTTCGCCGGCATTGGTGGCGATCTGGCGGGCAGGGGCCTGGATCGCCTTGCGGACGATCTCGACGCCGTGCTTCTGGTCTTCGTTGGCGGTCTTCACCCGCTTGAGGGCTTCGGTGGCGCGCAACAGCGCGACGCCGCCGCCGGGCAGGATGCCTTCCTCGACCGCGGCGCGGGTGGCATGCATCGCATCATCGACGCGATCCTTGCGCTCCTTCACCTCGATCTCGGTGGCGCCGCCGACGCGGATCACCGCAACGCCGCCGGCCAACTTGGCCAGACGTTCTTGCAGCTTCTCCTTGTCGTAGTCCGAGGTTGTTTCCTCGATTTGCGCCTTGATTTGTGCGACGCGCGCCTCGATCTCGGACTTCTTGCCGGCGCCGTTGATGATGGTGGTGTTTTCCTTGTCGATCATCACCTTCTTGGTGCGGCCCAGCATGTTGATGGTGACGTTCTCGAGCTTGATGCCGAGATCTTCCGAGATCGCCTGGCCGCCGGTCAGGACCGCGATGTCCTGCAGCATGGCCTTGCGGCGATCGCCGAAGCCCGGAGCCTTGACGGCTGCGACCTTGAGGCCGCCGCGTAGCTTGTTGACGACCAGCGTGGCAAGAGCCTCGCCTTCAACGTCCTCAGCCACGATCAGCAGCGGCTTGCCGGACTGCACCACGGCTTCGAGCAGCGGCAGCAATTCCTGCAGGCCGGAGAGCTTCTTTTCGTAGATCAGGATGTAGGGGTCTTCCATCTCAACGCGCATCTTGTCGGCGTTGGTGATGAAGTAGGGTGAGATGTAGCCGCGATCGAACTGCATACCCTCGACCACATCAAGCTCGGTCTCAAGCGACTTCGCCTCTTCGACCGTGATCACGCCCTCGTTGCCGACTTTCTTCATCGCGTCGGCGAGGAATTTGCCGATCTCGACGTCGCCGTTGGCGGAGATAGTGCCGACCTGGGCGATCTCTTCGTTCGAGGTGACCTTCTTCGAGTTGGCCTTGAGGTGCTCGACGATGGCTTCGACCGCGAGATCGACGCCGCGCTTGAGGTCCATCGGGTTCATGCCGGCGGCCACGGCCTTGCAGCCTTCGCGCACGATCGCCGCGGCCAGCACGGTCGCGGTGGTGGTGCCATCGCCGGCCTGATCGGAGGTCCGCGAAGCGACTTCGCGCACCATCTGTGCGCCCATGTTCTCGAACTTGTCTTCGAGTTCGATTTCCTTCGCCACCGTCACGCCATCCTTGGTGATGCGTGGGGCGCCGAATGACTTGTCGAGTACGACGTTACGGCCTTTCGGGCCGAGCGTGACCTTCACCGCATTGGCGAGGATGTCGACGCCGTGCAACATGCGGTCGCGCGCATCGACGGCGAATTTGACGTCTTTAGCAGCCATAGTTCGAATTCCTTCGGTTTGATGTCGGCTAAGCGCTTAGGCGGCTTTTCGCTTGGCGGCGGCGCCGCCTTCGATCACGCCCATGATGTCGCTTTCTTTCATGATCAGGAGATCCTGACCGTCGATTTTCACTTCGGTGCCCGACCACTTGCCGAACAGCACGGTGTCACCGACCTTGAGATCGATCGGGATCAACTTGCCGGCTTCGTCGCGGCCACCGGGGCCGATGGCGATGATCTCGCCCTGGCTCGGCTTCTCTTTGGCGGTGTCGGGTATAATGATGCCGCCGGCAGTCTTTTCCTCGGCATCGATGCGCTTGACGACAACGCGGTCGTGAAGCGGGCGGAACTTCATGGCAGTCCTCCTCAGTTATTGAATGGTTTTGCGGTTTTGGTAGCCGGCGTCCCCTTGCCAGCCCCTGGACAGCAGGTGGTGCAGGCATTTTGGCCCGCAAGGGGCACGGACAAATTTTTTAGCACTCATTTGGGGGAGTGCCAATAGCCCCGAAAAATCCTTGCCGTTCAATGGTTAACAGCCAGGCGCCCGAAATGGTGCGGGGGTCTGCCGGGTGAGCCGAAGCCAAGTAGAAGGCGCGCCGCCGGGGCTGTTAGCAGGCTCGCAGGGCTGCTGCTAACGCCTTGATTTTAAACAGTTTGTTTACCTTTTCGGCTTGCAATGCCTAGTGCTGGGACGGGAAACTTGTGTCCGACTCGAAAAGGGGGACGCGATGGTTTCGCAAGGCTTTGTGTCTGAAGACTTCCGCAAACAGGTAAACGGTTTTGGCCTGACGACCGCACACATCCTGTATCGGCGTCCCGATCATCGTTGGCTGCTACAATCCTATGTCTGGCAGGCCTACGATCTGTTCCCGGAATTTCCGGAGCTGCAACGCTTTCTAGCGTTCTGGCAGGAGAAGCTGGAAGGCCCGCTGCACTCGGTGCAGGTTGCGCATTGCAAGCTGATCAAGCCGGCCGAGTTGAAGGCGATCAACGGCGAATTCCGGCTGCACTAAGTATGCAACGCGCCGCCGCCCGTATTCTTTGCGACGCCGGGTACGCCGTCATCTCTTCCGTGCCCCTCGAATAAATTGAGGGGATGGCGCGCAGATGGGCGCGTCATTGCAGTCTAAGTCACGCACCGTTTCCAGTGCGTGGCGCCTCTCGTTGCGCCATCGCAGCGTCGTTACGGCGTCGGGCCGCGCTATCTGACGGACCGTTTCGCCCTGCCTCCGGCTCTGAAGTGCCGGCCCCTTTTGGGTGGCCTAGCGGCCCGCCGTCAGTGAACTCCTCGCGGGGGTCGTAGTGCTCCCGGGCGGAACCCCGGCGCCGCCCGGGTGCGGGAGGAGCGTTCGTCTCCCGCCCGCGGGCGCCGCATCCTGCTCCATCATCAAGACGCCTCTAGACGACGCCCTCAAACGAGCAGGATGCGACCAATATAAATGCGGTTGAGAGAGCGAGGATAAGTTTTTAGTCGAGTTTTTTTGGCGTGTGTCGCAGGCGCCATAGGGAGCGTGACGCTGTCGCGCATAAACTGCCGACGGCGGTGGTTAAGTCGCGCTGCTTGGCTTGCCAACACCGCTTCATTCATCAAAATGCACATGCCGGGGCCGTGGCAATGGGAGTATGACGATGGCCCGTATCCGCTTCGATTTCGGCGCGCTCACGCTCGACGCCGAACTGCTCGACACGCCCACTGCCAAGGCGATCGCGGCTGCGCTGCCGATCGCGTCGTCCGTGCTGACCTGGGGCGAGGAGGTCTATTTCGACGTGCCGGTGAACGTCGCGCGCGAGCCGGATGCGCGCGCGGTGATCACGCCGGGCGAGATCGCCTATTGGCCGCAAGGCCAGGCCATCGCGATTGGGTTTGGCCGCACGCCTATCTCCAAGGGCAACGAGACGCGGCTGGCCAGCACCTGCAACGTGTTCGCCAAGGCGCTCGGCAGCGTGAAGGTGCTGGGCAAGGTGAAGACCGGCGTGAAGGTCGCGGTGATGTTGATCCCGTAATCTCAACTTCTGTGATAGGTAATACTGATCGGACAAATCAGCGTTAGGAAAGATGATGGCCAGCGACGATAAGAATGCTAAAACTGTACCTGCGCCAAAAACCGAGATGACTTCGACGAAAAAAGATGAGAGCGTTGCGAAGAGCAAGAGCCCTTCAGCGGCAGACGCTCCCAAGACTGCGAGCGGGGAGAAAGCAGCCGACCCATCCTCAGGCTATAGCCGGGGTGAGGGCCAGAAACCGGTTTCGCAAGCCTATAAGGAGAATTGGAACGCGATTTACGCGAAGAAGAAAAAGAAGAAACGATAATCACCCCCGTCCGACGAACGGCATCTTGTTTGCCATCACCGTCATGAACAGCACATTGGTGTCGAGCGGCAGGCTGGCCATGTAGACCACCGCGTTGCCGACATACTCGGCCTCCATGCGCGGCTCGATCATTTTGCGGCCGTCTGGTTGCAGCACGCCGTCGCCCTGCACCATGCGCTCGGTGAGCGGCGTCGCCGCGTTGCCGATGTCGACCTGGCTGCAACAGATGTCGTATTGCCGGCAATCGAGCGAGGTCGATTTGGTGAGACCGGTGACCGCGTGCTTGGTCGAGGTATAGGAGACCGAAAACGGCCGCGGCGCGTGCGCCGAGATTGAGCCGTTATTGATGATGCGGCCGCCGCGCGGCGACTGGCTCTTCATGATCTTGATGGCTTCCTGCGTGCACAGGAACATGCCGGTCAAATTGGTGGCCACCACGTTCTGCCAGGTTTCGAACGGCAGGTCCTCGAGCGGCATGGCCGGCGCGCCGATGCCGGCATTGTTGAACAGCACATCGAGCCGGCCGAAAGTCGATTTCACGGTTGAAAACAGCGCCAGGATTGGCTCGCGCTTCGACACGTCTGTCGGCACGACAAGCGCCTGGGAGCCTGCCGCGTTGATCTCGGTCGAGACCTTGTCGAGCATCTCCTTGCGCCGGCCGGCCAGCACCAGGCTGTAGCCGGCTTTCGCCAAGGCTATGGCCACCGCCCGGCCGACGCCGGTTCCGGCTCCGGTGACAAGGGCAATCTTCGCACTCATCGGATTTCCTTCCCTGGCGCGGTTTATTCTAACCGACGCCATACCATAAAAGCGCGCGCAGGGAGAGGTGAACTAGCCCGCCAGTGCCTCGGGCACATCGATCGGCTGGTAGGCGTCAGGCGATTGCAGCCGCGCGGTGATTTCGGCGGCGGTCACCGCCTTGCCGAAACGGTAGCCTTGCATGAAATGTACGCCGGCCGCGCGCAGGAACAGCTGCTGGTCGGCGGTCTCCACGCCTTCCGCCGTCACCTTCATGCCGAGGCCG
>DATISB010000029.1:0-2973 GCA_035469145.1 Pseudolabrys sp. | reverse complement strand
CACGCGGATATTCTGGATCGCCTTGCTCGGAGGCGGCGACGCTTTTGATTTCGTGCAGCACGCGCTCGTAGTTGCTGAGCGCGCGCGCGAACAACAGCTTTTCATGCTGGATGGCGACTTCGTCGGCGCGCTGGGCGGAGGAGAGCACGGCGACGACGATGCAGACGATGGCCACGGCCACGATGATGCCGATCGGGACCACGACGCTCAAGCGCGCGCGGTCCCAACTCGTGTACGGCCTTTCGTCGGAGGCACGCGGGCGAGCGACAGCCGGCAAGGTTTGCCCCTTAAAGTGTCATCGCCGGCATGAAGCTGTAGACCGCCTTGTCGTCGGCGATGCCGGTGCCGACCGCATTCGCCAGCGTGACGTTGCCGGACTGATAGGCCGACATCAACCCGGCCACGCCAAGCGTGGTATCGGGGCGGAAGGTGAGCGGATCGATGAAGTCGTCGTCGATGCGCCGATAGATCACGTCGACCCGGCGCGGGCCTTGCGTGGTGCGCATGTAGACGAACTCGTCCTTCACGAACAGGTCGCGGCCTTCGACCAGTTCGACGCCGAGCTTGTCGGCCAGGAACGAATGTTCGTAATAGGCCGAGTTGTAGACGCCGGGGGTGAGCAGCACCACCGTCGGGTCGCGCACGACCGGCGCCGGCGCCACCGACTTGAGCGTGGCGAGCAATTCGTCCGGATAATTCTCCACCGGCGCGATGCGGTGGCGCGCGAACAATTCCGGGAACAGCCGCATCATGATCTCGCGGTTCTCCAGCATGTAGGAGACACCGGACGGGGTGCGCGCATTGTCCTCGAGCACGTAGAAGGTATCGGCATCCACTCGCACGATGTCGATGCCGGCGACGTGGATGTAGATGTCGTAGGGCACGCGCTGCCCGCTCATCTCGGGACGGAACGCGGGATTGCGGAACACCAGATCGTCGGGTACCACGCCGGCGCGCAGAATCTCGCGCGCGCCGTAGACGTCCTTGATGAACAAATTGAGCGCCTTGACCCGCTGGGTGAGGCCCTTTTCCAGGAGCTGCCATTCAGTCCCGGACATGATGCGTGGGATGACGTCGAACGGGATCAGCCGTTCCTGCGCGTCGGCTTCGCCATAGACGGCGAAGGTGATGCCGATACGGCGGAACAACAGCTCAGCTTCGCGCCGGCGGTAGTCGAGCACGTCGGCCGGCACCTCGTTGAGCCAGCGCGCACTCGCCATAGGCGGGGCGCACGCCACCGTCGGCTCCCTTCATCTCATCGAAGGCGACAGCCATCTCGGACCCCCAGCAGCAAACGCCCTACAACCGTTCTCCCCAGGACCCATTCCCACCCCCGCTTGGGCGTGGGTGTCCTTCGGGGTTGTGTGGTGCAAGCTTCAGGCCGATAAAAGTCGAGGAAAAACCGCTACTTGAGCGCCTCGCCGCTCTTAAATCCTGCCTATTTTTTATGCGATACCCAATAGGGGTGGAGGCCACATCGGCGCGCAATAACCTAGGTCAACTTGAGTGGCTGGCGGGGCCACGCTAGGTCTTCGGCATGAGCGCGCATCCTGAAATCGTCACGGCCGCGGTCCTTGTCATCGGTGACGAGATCCTGTCCGGCCGCACCAAGGACAAGAACATCGGCTTTATCGCCGACTATCTCACCGCCATTGGCATCGACCTCAAGGAGGTGCGCGTGATCTCCGACGACGAGGCAGAGATCGTCGCGGCGGTGAACGCGCTGCGCGCGCGCTATACTTACGTCTTCACCACCGGCGGCATCGGGCCGACACATGACGACATCACCGCCGAATGCATCGCTATGGCGTTCGGCGTGCCGATCGACTACCACCCGGAGGCGGTCGCGATCCTGAAGGAGCGCATGGCCAAGATCGGCGGCGAACTCAACGAGGCGCGCATGCGTATGGCGCGCATTCCGCACGGCGCCGCGCTAGTGAAAAACAAGGTGTCGGGCGCGCCCGGCTTCTGGATCGAGAACGTGATCGTGATGGCAGGCGTGCCGTCGATCATGCAGGCGATGGTCGACGAGGTGGCGCCGAAACTGAAAACCGGTGCCAAGCTGCTGTCGGAAACCATCCGCGCCGACGCCAAGGAAGGCGACGTCGGTACCGAACTGGGCGCCATTGCCAAGGCCAATCCGGACGCGATCATCGGCAGCTACCCGTTCTTCGACGAGAAGCTCGGGCCCAACACCAATATCGTGGTGCGCTCGCGCGATCCGGAAAAATTGCAAGCTGCGAAAGGTGCGGTCGAGGACATGCTCAAAAAAGTAAAGTCGCAACTAGCGGCGGCGGTGGCGCGCTAGCAAAATAATCCATGACGAAACCGCAACCCGACAGCCCGCTGCGCCCGGAAAAAATCTTCCCCGTCTCCTGGGACCAGTTCCACCGCGATTCGCGTGCGCTGGCCTGGCGGCTGCACGAGGCGGGGCCGTTCGAGGCCATCGTCGCCATCACCCGCGGCGGCCTGGTGCCGGCCGCGATCGTGGCGCGCGAATTGAACGTGCGGCTGATCGAGACCGCGTGCGTGGCGAGCTATCAGGACTACCGGAACCAGGGTGAGCTGAAGGTGCTCAAAGGCATCACGCCGGTGGTGACCGCGATGCGCGGGCAGGGCAAGGGCGTGCTGATCGTCGATGACCTGGTCGACACCGGCAAGACCGCGCGCGTGGTGCGCGACCTGCTGCCGGCCGCGCATTTCGCCACCGTCTATGCCAAGCCGATGGGCCGGCCGCTGGTCGACACCTTCATCACCGAGGTGTCGCAGGACACCTGGATCTATTTCCCGTGGGATACGGGCTTGGCTTTCGTGCCGCCGATCCGCGAAGGTGGCGATTAAATTAAGAACGATGTGGGAGGACCTCATGCTGACGCGACGCCATCTGCTTGCAAGTGCCGGCGCTGCCATGGCTGCCATGCGCGCCGGCGAGGCTGCCGCGCAATCGCCTTACGCCAGCCAGCCGATCCGCAT
>DATISB010000028.1:0-4120 GCA_035469145.1 Pseudolabrys sp. | reverse complement strand
GCCGGTCGAGCGCGCATAGCCTTCCGCGGCGTGCACGGCGCCCTGCTCGTGCCGCACCAGGATGTGCTGCACCTTTTTCTGCGCGAATAGGGCGTCGTAGATCGGCAGCACCGCGCCGCCCGGATAGCCAAACAGATGTTTTACGCCCTGGTCGGCGAGCGCCTCCATCACCATTTCGGCGCCGGTCATTTCGCGTGTCATGGTCGTCACCCTTTTCGTCGTCACTCGTACGCGGCCTCGCGCAATAAAAAAGGCCCGTGAAGGGCCATATCCGGACGCTTCCCTCGCGGCCCTTGGTCAGGGCTAGGGGTGCGTCCGAACCTTTACCACCACGGTAATAATATTACGCATTGCCTTGTCTATCTGAACTTTCGTTGCGCGGCTTTATAGTGGGGCCAAAAGCCCCGGTCAAGCGCATTTGTGCGCCAAAATTGCAGATCAGACCTCCGAAAGCTGGGTTTCAAGGGCCTTTTGCGCCTGTTCCGGGCCGGCCCACGGCCAATCCTTCATCTGATTGCGGAACCAGGTGAGCTGACGCTTGGCGTAGCGGCGGGTGTCCATGATTGCGCCCGCCGCCGCCTCGTCCAGGGAAATCTCGCCGTTGAGATTGCGGATCAGCCAGGGCACGCCATGCGCCTTCATGGCCGGCAGCAAAGGATCGAGCTGGCGCAGCTCAAGCGCCCTCACCTCGTCGAGCGCGCCAGCTTTCAGCATGGCGGCGAAACGCGTTTCGATGCGCGCCACCAATTGCTTGCGCTCACAGGTGAGGAAGATTTTCGCGGCCCGCGCGGAATCGACCAGCGCCGGCATGCCTTCGTGGTGCCAGTCGGTGAGCGAGCGCCCGGTCGCCAGCACCACTTCCAGCGCACGCGAAATGCGCGAGCGGTCATTTAGCATCAGTCGCTGTGCGGTTACCGGATCGAGGCTGGTAAGCTCGCCATGCAGCGCTGCCGCGCCTTCGCTTGCCATGCGCGCACGCACTTGGCCGCGAATTTCCGCCGGGATCGGCGGCACGGCGGCGAGCCCCGTGGTCAGCGCCTTGAAATAAAGCCCGGTGCCGCCGACCAGAATCGGCACTCGCCCCTGCGCGGCAATCTCGTTGAGAGCCTCGCCGACATCGCGGCACCAGCGTCCGACCGAATAATTTTCGCCTGCGTCCACATGACCATAAAGCCGGTGCGGCACTCGCGTCTCTTCCGCCGGCGTCGGCCGCGCGGTGATGACGCGCAAGTTCCGATAGGCCTGCATGGAATCGGCATTGACGATGGTGCCGTCGATTTTCTCGCCCAATGCGAGCGCCAGCGTCGACTTGCCGCTGGCGGTCGGTCCGGCGATCAGGATGATGGTGGGTTTGTTCATGGCGGTTGAGGCGGGCGGCCTGGCATGGCCGCCGCTAGTTCAACCGCTGCGATGACGGCTGCGAAACCGGTTCCTCGACCAGCGCGGCGATCGGGCCAGCCTGATGATGCGTCATCCGCCACGCGCCATTGACACGCTTGAACAAATTGGTCGCGGCCAGTGCCGCCCCGCCGACGAATTCCACGCAAAATACGCGGGCTTCGTCGCCCATCGCCATCACGGTTTCGTTGCGCGGCTCGATCCGCTCTTGGTCCGGATTGCGCAAAATTTCGCGGTAGGATTCTAGGATCGCCTGCCGGCCGAGCAGAACCGGCCATCCGGGGTGAATGCAGGATACGTTGTCATCCGCCCAGATGCGGCTCATCGCCGCGAAATCAGCACTCGTGAAAGAGCGGTAATAGGCGGCATTCGCGGCCAGGATTGCGGTTTCGTCGCTCATGCCCATTGAGGTGCAGGAATTGCCGGCCGAAATCAATCGGGAAAACGGATCCAGCTTGCCGCTCACGGCCGGGCCTGCAATAAGCACCGCCATCACTTAGCGCCCAGGAGACAAGTCTTGCCGCTCATCAAGCCCTTCCGCGCCTTGCGCCCTGCGCCCGGCCGCGCGGCGCAAGTGCTGGCCCCGCCCTATGACGTGCTCTCCAGCACCGAGGCGCGCGCGCACGCCAAGGGCAAGCCATGGAGCTTTTTGCATATCTCGAAGCCGGAGATCGATCTCGATCCCTCGACTGACCCCTACGACCGTGCGGTCTACGCCAAGGCGGCTAAGAATCTCGCGAAGATGATCGCCGACGGCGTCATGATGCGCGACGCCAAGCCCAGCTATTACGTCTACCGCCTCACCTCGCGCGACCACACGCAGACCGGCTTAGCCTGCGCCGCCTCGCTCGCTGACTATGCGACCAACCGCATCCGCAAGCACGAACTGACCACGCCGGTGAAGGAAGACGACCGCGTACGCCAGATTGAGGCGGTCAACGCGCAGACCGGCCCGGTGATGATCGTCTACCCGAACGCGCCGGAGATCGACGCCCTGCTGGCGCAAGCCGCCGCGGGCAAGCCGGAGGTCGACGTCACCGCTGACGACGGTGTGCGTCACCAGCTCTGGGTGATCGCCGACGACGCGACGATCGGTAAATTGACCCGCGCCTTCGATGCCCTGCCGGCAATCTACATCGCTGACGGCCATCACCGCTCGGCGGCGGCCGCGCGTGTTGCCGCCGCCCGCAAGGGCGAGGGTTCGCACAGCTATTTCCTGTCGGTCATCTTCCCCGAACGCGAGATGACCATCCTCGACTACAATCGCGTGGTGAAGGATTTAAACGGCCGCAACGCCGAGCAATTGCTCGCCGAGCTGACCAAGAGCTTCACGGTTACCCCGTCCGCCGAACCGGTGCGCCCGGCCTCCTCCCATGACTATGGGATGTATCTCGCCGGCCGCTGGTACCGGCTCACGATCCGCCCCGATCTGGTGCCGAGCGATCCGATAGGCCGGCTGCCGATCACGGTGCTCACCCGCAACGTGATCGAGCCGCTACTCAGCATCAAGGACCCGCGCACCGACAAGCGCATTGATTTCATCGGCGGCGCGCGCGGCCTGGAAGGACTTGAGAAGCGGGTAAAGACCGGCGAGATGGCGGTGGCGTTCGCGCTTTATCCGACGCAGATGGCCGACCTGATGGCGGTGGCCGATGCAGGCCTCATCATGCCGCCGAAGTCGACCTGGTTTGAGCCCAAACTCGCCGACGGCATGGTCAATTACGTGCTGGATTAATAGTCCCTCCCCCGCAAGCGGGGGAGGGAGAAACTTAGCTATTGCAAACCCAGCGCCACGAAGCTCGGGTCGCCGTCCGGCGTCACCACCAGCAGCACCACCGCCTTCTTGCCGTCCTTCTTGAGTTTCTCGATGCGCTGCTGCAGTTCGTCGGCGCTACTGACCGTCTGCTGCTGCACCTCGGCGATCACCATGCCGGGCGACAGGCGCTTTTCCGCCGCCACCGAATTGGCATCGACGCCGGTGATCAGTACGCCTTTCACCTTGTCCTTGATGTTGTGCTTCTTGCGCAGTTCGTCGGTGAGATTGGCGAGGTCAAGGCCCAGCGCCTTCTTCACCACCGTTTTTTCTTCCGCGCCGTCTTTCTTGGGGCTAAGCGCGGCCTGTTTTTCGTCCTCAAGCCGCCCGAGCTTGACGATCTTCTTTTCTTCATTGCCCTTGCGGATGATCGTCACCTCGACGTCCTTGCCAACCGGCGTTTCCGCGACGATCTTGGGCAGGTCGCGCATCTCCTTGATGTCCTGGCCGTCGAACTTGACGATGACGTCGCCCGGCTCGATGCCGGCAGGCTTGGCCGGGCCCTTGTCGTCGATGCCGGCGATCAGCGCGCCGCGCGCCGGCTTGATGCTTAGGCTGTCAGCGATCTCGTCGGTCACCTGCTGGATACGCACGCCGAGCCAGCCGCGCCGCACTTCCTTGAACTGGCGCAACTGATCGATCACCGCCAAAGCAGTCTTCGACGGCACCGCAAAGCCGATGCCGATCGAACCGCCCGACGGCGAGATGATCGCGGTGTTGACGCCGATCACCTCGCCATTGAGGTTAAACAGCGGTCCGCCGGAATTGCCGCGATTGATGGCGGCGTCGGTCTGGATGTAATTGTCGTAAGGCCCGGACTGGATGTCGCGGTTGCGCGCCGAGACGATGCCGGCGGTCACCGTGCCGCCCAGGCTGAACGGGTTGCCGATCGCGATCACCCACTCGCCC
>DATISB010000027.1:0-5994 GCA_035469145.1 Pseudolabrys sp. | reverse complement strand
CTGGAGCGCAATTGCTGGGACGTCGCCATGTCGCGGAGCCTTTCCGTGTGACGCGCGCTTCCCGCAGGCGCCGGCGCCGATTCCCGGTGAAGATCGGCAGCCGGTTTCATATGGGGAAGGCGCCGCCGAATAGCTAGGTCGTGGTGGCGTGATGGGCGTCCGTACGTGGTCCCGCTACGCTCGATCGGTCCCATCCATAGGGGCCGTCGGAGTGAGCAAAACGATACAGACGCCGTTGCGCCTCTGCGGCTAGCCGATGACGCGAATCAGGCACATGTCGATTGGCAAGGAGCCCGAGCCGAGAACGATCGGGTGTCTGCTTGACCAGGCGAGCCCGGGGCCGGCGCGCCCGTTCAGTTCAAGCCGCCGGCTTGCGGATGAAGCCGGAATAGAGACAGAGCAGGAAGAGAATGAAATGGACGACGGATCGGCCGGCGCTGATCGGCGGGGTCTCGACGAAATCCGTCCCCAGCAGCGGCACCGAAACATCGGCGAGATAGAGATAGAACAGAACGCCGGACGACACGAAGAACGCGCCCGCCAGGAATTTGCGCACGTCCCTGTATCGCCATGCGAGAGTGAGGCTCCCGACCGCCATGATGACGCCGGCGGCGATGTAGAGCGCAACGATCATGCTCTCCTCCGGTGGTCGCCTGTCCACGCCGCGACGGCGCGCTGAGGGGATTTCGTACTACGCTTCGAGGATTACGCCACGATGCGATGAAGGGCTCGAGGCTTCGCCGGCACGGCCACCAGCTCGCCCTGCAGATGCGTCGCGGTCTTGGCGAGGACGCGCTTCGACTGGTTGCTCTAAAGCTCGCGCAGCGCGTTGAACTGCGCGACGTAGCCGGAGGCGTCGATCTGCACGCCGATGACGGTGGTGCGCTTGGATTGCACCGCGGTGCTGAGCGCGGCGCTCAAGGTTTGCTCGGTTTCCACCACCACGCCGTCGGCGCCGAAGGACTGCGCCAGCTTCTCCCAGTCGACGCCGCCGATCTGCACGCCGTGCAGTGGAATGCCCTTGATCTCCTGCTTGACGCGGATCAGGCCGATTTCGCGGTCGTCGAGCACGACCACGATGATCGGCAGGTTCTCGCGCTGCGCGGTCTGCAATTCCGCGACCGTCATCAGGAAGCCGCCGTCGCCGGTAAACGCGACCACTGGCCGATCCGGAAAAGCCATGCGCGCGGCCAGCGCGCCGGGCACCGCATAGCCCATCGAGGCGAGGCCGTTGGATGTGAGGAATTCGCGCGGCCCGTAGGATTCCCACTTCTGCACGATCAGCAACCGGCTGGCACCAGCATCGCAGGTGGCAATGGTGTTGCGCGGCAGTACCGCGCGCGCGACTTCCATCGTGCGTTGTGGCGACAGCCCGGTGCAGGGCGTGTTGAGCGCGTCGCGAACCTCATGCCGGAACACTTTGGCGGCCTTTTCGCCCCAATTCGTGCCCTCGGGCGCCCAAAGCGCTAAGGCCGCCAGCAGCGCCTTCAGGTCGCCGATGATTTCCGGATCGGCCGGCACCAGCGCATCGACGCTCGGGATGGAGGACAGCGCCAGCACCGGTAGCGTATAGGGCCACGGCTTTGGCTGCAGTTCCACCGCGTCGAGCCCGACGGTGACGATCAGGTCGGCCTCCATCACCAGCTTGCGCTCGATCAGCCCGCCGATGATGCAGCCCGCGCGCAACACGTGATCTTCCGGGATCATGCCCTTGCATTTGGTGGTGGTGAGCACTGGGGCGCCGAGGCGCTCGGCGAATTTGACGAATTCAGCCGACGCGCCGCACCAGTACACGCCTAAGCCCGCGATCAGGATCGGCCGTTTCGATTCGCCGAGCATGTCGAGCGCCGGCTTGAGATCGGCGCGATCCGGACCGGGCACGATCCAATTCGGCATCAGCGGCGGCTCGGCGACGTAATCGCCAGCCTCGCGCGTGGTTTCACTCTGCGGAAATTCGAAATGCACCGGGCCGGGCGGCGTCGCCGTCGCGGTGCGCATAGCACGGCGCACTTGCTGGCGCACGGTCTTGGCGTCGATCGTCGTACTCCACTTCACGATCGGCTCGTACACCGCATGCTGGTTGATGCGCTGACGCAGTCCGGTCTCGTAAGTCGGGCGGGAATAGGCATCGGTGATTGCAATCAGCGGCGAGCGATCGAGAAATGCGTGCGCCACGCCGTTGACCATATTGGTGGCGCCAGGGCCGCGCGTGGACAGGCAAATGCCGGGGCTGCCGGTGAGGTCGCCCCAGGTCGCGGCCAGCATGGCGCCGGCCACCTCCTGTTTCATCAGGAGAAAGCGCATCTGGCGTTGGCGTGCCGCTTCCATCAGCTCCACCGACTCGCCGCCCGGATGACCCACAATGAAGGGCGTGCCGGCATCCTTGAACGCTGCTGCCAGCACTTCGACGGTCGTGGCCATTGCTAATTCTCCCGGTCAGTCCAGCCGGCACGATAGCAGCAATTCACCGCATGCATTACTATCGTTACCTGTCTTCGGATCGGATCAGGTATGCCCGATATCACGGTTGCCATCCTCGACATGTTTCATCCGCACATCAAGACGGCGATTGCGGCGGCCGCCCCTGCGAATTGGACCTTGTTGTTCATCGAAGAAGGTACCTTGGCCGCGCGAGCGGCGGTGCTGCGCGATGCGGAAATGGCTTTTGTCATGTCAGCCCCGATACCGAAGGAATTGCTGGCCGAGGCGCGGCGGCTGCGCTTCATCCAAAAGCTCGGCGCCGGTGTCGACCGGATCGATCTCGATATCTGCCGTAGTCGAGGGATCGGCGTGGCGCGGCTGCATGCCGGGAACAGCATTCCGGTCGCCGAACACACGATCCTTCTGATGCTCGCCGTCTATCGCCAGCTTCCGCAGATCGATCGCCGCACGCGCGCCGGCGCCTGGAACAAGGAGGACGCCCGCGGTCTGCATCGGCAGCTGCAAAATAAAACGGTCGGGCTGGTCGGTTTCGGCGCCATCGGCAAGGAGGTAGCCAAGCGCCTGCGCGGTTTCGAGGTCACGATACTGTACTACGATCCGGTTCGGGCGCCCCATGACGTCGAGCAAAGCCTTGGCGTCAGCTATGCCGATCTCGACACGCTGGTGCGAACCGCCGACATTGTTTCGCTGCACCTGCCGCTGTTGCCGCAAACGGCGGGTATCATCAGTGCGCAGCGAATTCGCGCCATGAAACCCGGTGTCGTGTTGATCAATTGCGCGCGCGGCGGCCTGGTCGATGAAGCCGCCCTGGTGGCGGCTTTGAAAGATGGACGCCTGTTCGGGGCCGGTATCGATGCCTTTGCGAGCGAGCCGCCGGTCGGCAGTCCGCTGCTCGAAATGGAAAACACCGTGGTCACGTCGCATCTGGCCGGTGCGACGCTCGATAATTTTTCTGGTGTCATCGCGCGGGCGGTGGAGAATGCCAAGGCTGTGCTGCGTGGCGATGTGCTGCCGGAAACCGACGTGGTGATAGCGCCCGACCGCAAAGTGCTGGCGGTCTGATTGCGGCGGATGGACAAACTTTGCGGGTCCCTCTACTCCTCAAAATTAGGCGCATGATCCCGAAAAGTGGTAACCGGTTTTCGGATAAGATCATGCGCGAATTAAGTAAGCGCCGGTAGCTCAGCTGGATAGAGCACCAGACTTCGAATCTGGGGGTCAGGGGTTCGAATCCCTTCCGGCGCGCCAACCTCAATACGGTGAAGCTTTGCAACAAAAGATCATGTCATTGGTTGTTTCTTGCGTCACGCTTTTGCTGTTGGGCACTGCCGCGCAGGCGCAGGATCCGGCCCGGCAGGGTCGCACGATCCTGCAGGACTTCTGCGCACGCTGCCATTCGATCCGCAAGACCGGGGACAGTCCGCAGAAGACGGCGCCGCCGTTCCGTACGCTCGGCCGCAGCTTCGACATGGATCAGTTCGCGCAGGACCTTAGGCGCGGTATCCTGTCCGGCCATCCCGACATGCCGGAATACAAGTTCAGCGAAGACGATGCCCGCGCGGTGAGCGCCTATTTGCGATCGATCCAGCAGTAAGCTTTTAATTCGTCATTCCGGAGCGCCACGCAGCAGCGGGCCCGGAATCCATGCTCCGCAGCGCAGGGGTTATGGATTCCGGATTTGCGGCCTTATGGGCCGCGTCCCGGGATGACAGATGAGAGTAATTTTAACGGTCGATGGTGATTTCGTCGGTGCGCGCGCGCGAGACACAAATCATGATGGTGTCGGCGCGCTCGTGCTCGGCGAGCACCAGGTCGCGATGGTCGGCCTCGCCAGCGAGCAGCTTGGTGCGGCAAGTCCCGCAGGTGCCGGTCTCGCACGAACTCGGCACTTCGAGGCCATGATCGCGCAAGGCTTCCAGGATAGTCTTGGTTGTCGGGACATCGACGATGTCACCGGAGCGCGCGAGTCGAACCTTGAACGGCTTGTCGGTTGGCTTGTGCGTCTCGGCATCGCTGAAGGCCTCGAAATGCACGGCAGCCGATGACCAGTGGTCGGTCATATGGCGTACCGCCTCCATCAACGGACGCGGCCCACAGCAATACAGATGTTCGCGGTTTTTTCGCTCGGCCAGCACCGGCTTGAGATCGAGCGATCTGGCCGGATCGCCTTGATCGTAATGGATCGTGACTTGGTCCTTGAATTCGGGCGCGCTCAACTCGTCAAGGAACGCGGTCGATTCCGGCGAACGCGTGCAGTAGAACAGGCGGAACCGCTTTCCTTGTCGCTGCACCTCTCGGATCATGGCCATGATCGGCGTGATGCCGATGCCGCCGGCGATGAACAGGAAATCCTGCGCGCGCGGCGGCAGCTCGAAGTCATTGACCGGCGTCGTGACCATCAAATCGTCGCCGGCCTTCACGGCATCGATCAGATTGGTGGAACCGCCGCGGCCGTTGGCCTCGCGCTTGACCGCGACCAGGTAGCGGTCGCGCTCGGCCGGGTCGTTGCACAGCGAATATTTGCGCAGCAACCCATTCGGCGCTTGGATCGCGATATGCGCGCCGGCGGAAAATTCCGGAAGCGGCTGGCCGCCGGCGTCGCGGAATTCCAGCATGTGGATGCCGTCGGCGATCCGCTCGTTGCGCGTCACGCGCAGCGGCAGGCTCTGCGGCGGGTTAGTCGCGGTCATTTGTCCTCGATAAAACGTAGATGTGCGCCACAAGTGGCGGTTTTTCATCGCGACCGCAAGTGGGGAGTTCAACGCGCCGGTGCTCGCGCGCTCGACCGGCCGCGGCATAGCGGCCATCGGGGTCTCTTCCGCCATGAGGGCGCCATAGGCGTCGGTAAGCCCGGTGCCGAACATCATGTCGCGGCCCTTAGGTCCCAGATCCCTGGCGGTTGTCTGCAGGATGCCGCGCACCTAGTCGGGGGTGAGGCCGGGTTCGCGCTCCAGCATCAGCGCGGCAATGCCGCTCACCTCGGCCGCGGAATAGGACGTGCCGGAGGAGCCGCCATCGGAGATAGTAACCAGAATTTGCGCGCCCGGCGCCGCCACCGCGATAGCCGCCGCCGCCGCGCGATGGCCCCGCTGGCGCCGATATTCGACGACGGGCCGCGGCTAAAGACTCATTGTGCGCAAGCAGCATCGGCCGCCATTAAGAACAGCGTCGCGACGGGCGTGATGCAGAGTATGGCGTTACGATACGTGTGCATGGTGAGGTTTCCGGTGCGGTCTACTCATCTCACTCGGTCGTGGCGATGAAACCGACGACCCTGTCCTCCTGCAGCTTCTTGACGATGCGCGCGAGCTCGGCCTTCGGCAGCCCGGTCACCGCGACACGGACCTTGTAGAGCCCGCCGTACATCGGCCCGGCCGCGACCTGCAGCTTGTTGGCTTCTAGAAACTTGGTGATGTCGTCGGATGAGGCCTGCGGCGCAAAGCGGATGATTGTGAAGGCGCCGAAGCCAGGATCCGTGCTCGGCGCCGACGCGGTCTCATAGCCGCTGGCGCTCTTCTCCTTGATCACGATGCTGGCGATCAGCCCGGCCTG
>DATISB010000026.1:0-3044 GCA_035469145.1 Pseudolabrys sp. | reverse complement strand
ACCTTTGCGCTCTCGCAATTCCTGCCCGGTCCGAACGTGATCAATTTCTCGGTGGTGTTCGGTTCACGCTTCGGCGGTCCGGCCGGGGCGGCGGTGGCGCTGGCCGGGCTGCTCGGGCCACCGCTGATGATCGTCAGCGTGCTGGCTATCTTGTACGAGCGCTTCGGCGGCTTGGAAACGCTCAGCCGCATTCTCGCCGGCATCACCGCCGCCGCCGTCGGCCTGCTGATCGCGGTGGTCGCCAAGATGGCGGCGCCGTTATTTGTCAAGCGCTGGAATTCGGCGCCAGCGTTCGCTATACTCGCCTTCACCGGCGTCGCCATCATGCATTGGCCGCTGCCCTTCGTGTTCCTGGGGCTGGCGCCGGTCAGCGTGGCTTTTGCGTGGTTCAAGCGATGAACTCGTCCCCGCTCACCACGCTCGCCGGCTATTTCGCGCTGCTATCGCTGTTCGCGGTCGGAGGCGCCAATGCTGCGATCCCGGAAATGCACCGTGTTTCCGTCGAGGTGATGCATTGGATGAACGACCGCCAGTTCGCCGACATGTTCGCAATCGCGCAAGTATCGCCTGGGCCGAACGTCATCATCGTCGCCCTGATCGGATACCACGTGGCGGGTTTTGCCGGCGCCAGTGTCGCCACCACGGCGATGTGCGGCCCGACCTGCCTGTTGGCGTTTTTCGTCGCGCGCACCTGGGACCGCTTCAAGGACGCTCATTGGCGGATCGCGATCCAGGCCGGCCTGGTGCCGCTCTCGATCGGGCTGATCGCGGCGAGCGCCTTCGTGCTGGCGCGCACCGCCGACCATAATGTGTATGCCGGCGCCATCACCGCGGCGACTGCGGCGATGGCGTTCTTCACCCGCGTCAATCCGCTGTGGATGTTCGTGATGGCCGGCGTGCTGGGGCTCAGCGGCTGGCTGTAGCTCAGCCCGCGAAAGCGCCGGTCACCGTCAATATACCGGCGGCCAGGATCACCAACTGGATTGAGAAGGCGGTGATGTTGGCGTCCCATTTTTTTGCGAACAACGGGACCAGCGCGTTGAACGGCTGGTAGCCGTTGTCGTCATAGGCCGCGCCGCCGTATATCGGCATGGCGATCAGGGCGGCGAAGAAGGCGGCATAGACGATCGCGCCCATGAGCGCGACCAGATAGAGCCGCTCGAGCGCCAGCGGGCCGGGCCACCAAATCAACGCGCAGGCGAGCAGGCCGAAGCCGACATAGCTCGAGATCTGCCAGACCACGTGGAAGCGCGCATGCGGCGTCCATTTCGGGTTGGTCGCGTGCGTTTTGTTGAAGTCGGCGAACACCGTGAGCACGGCCCAGCCGGCGGTCATCAGTGTGAACAGGATGCGGGCGACAAGAATGCGATCGAAGTTCATGGTTACTCCACTTTGATATTCGCGTCGTGAATGATGCGTGCGTACTCGTCGCTTTTCTGTTTGACGAACGCACTGAATTCCTTTCCGCAGACATCCGCCGGATAGAGGCCGAGCGGCGATAATTTTGCCTCAACCGCGGGCGTTTTCAATGCCGCGGTAAACCAAGCGACCAGTTGCGCGATGTTTTTCTCCGGCGTCTTTGCCGGGGCGAGTAGGCCGAGCCAGACTTCCGTCTCGTAACCCGGGTAGCCAGATTCGGCGACGGTCGCCACGTCGGGCAGCGGCTTGATGCGTTTGCTTGAAGAGGTCGCGAGCGCCCGCAACTTGCCTGCTTTGATCTGTTGGACCGCTTCTGAGTAATTGACCAATCCTGCCGTGACCTGTTCGCCAAGGAGCGCGTTGACCACGGGTGCGCCGCCCGAATAAGGCACGAAAATCATGTCGGCCTTGGTCACCCGTTTGAACTGCTCGACGGCAATATGCTGCGTGGTGGCCGGGCCGAGGGCGGCGAGCGTGAGTGTGCCGGGTTTGGCGTGCGCCGCGGCGATGAGCTCGCCGATTGTTTTGTAGGGCGATGCGCTGTTGACAACAAAGACCATCGGCGAAGTGGCCAGATTGCAAATCGGCACAAAGCTCGTGACCGGATCGTAATTCGTCTTTCGCAAAAGTGGATTGATGACGACCGAATTCGCCGCCACCACGATCGTGTTGCCGTCGGGTGCAGCGCGCGCCGTCAGCTCGTAAGCGATCGAGGCGCCGGCGCCCGGGTGGTTTTCGATGATCATGGTCTGGTTGTTCGCTTCACCGATCTGCTGGCCCAGGATGCGCGCCAGAACGTCGGCGCTGCCCCCCGGCGGGAACGGAATGATGATCCTGATAGGTCTGCCGGCTTGCGGCCACGCCAGTTCAATGGGCGCAGCAACGCCCGCCAGAACGACGCTCAGCGCTGCCAGTTGCAGATATTTGCGACGCAGGATTTTCATCGATTCACGCCCCCAGGTCCAAAACTCGTCCCCGTGGCGCAACTTTATACGCTCAGAGACCTGTCGATAAGCCAGTGCCGGGCGGTTGCCGGGCGGGGTAAACTTGCCCATCTTGAGTCGCAGGAGACGCCGATAAGCGATGCGCCAATACCTCGATCTGATGGAACTTATCCTTAGCCGCGGCGCGGAAAAGCACGACCGCACCGGCACCGGCACGCTGTCGGTGTTCGGCCATCAGATGCGCTTTGCGCTCGACGACGGCTTCCCGATGCTCACCACCAAGAAGCTGCACCTGAAGTCGATCATGCACGAGCTGCTCTGGTTCCTGGCCGGCGACACCAACATTAAATATCTCAAAGAACACGGCGTGCGAATTTGGGACGAATGGGCCGACGAGCGCGGTGATCTCGGGCCGGTATACGGCCAGCAGTGGCGCTCATGGCCGGCCAAGGACGGCAAGACCATCGACCAGATCAGCCACGTGATCGAGATGATCAAGCGCAATCCGGATTCGCGCCGGCTGATCGTCACCGCCTGGAACCCGGCCGACGTCGACAAGATGGCGCTGCCGCCCTGCCACTGCCTGTTCCAGTTTTATGTCGCCGAGGGCCGGCTGTCGTGCCAGCTCTACCAGCGCTCGGCCGACGTGTTTCTCGGCGTGCCGTTCAATATCGCCTCCTA
>DATISB010000025.1:0-31325 GCA_035469145.1 Pseudolabrys sp. | reverse complement strand
CACACGCTTGCCCGAATTCAGCCGTGACGCCTCCCTGCGCCGGCCACGACTCGTTGTGAGCATCGCTGCGTTCCGTTCCCGATTCCTTCGGAGGGGTTCATGCGATTATCCACGCTTGCTGGGAATTCGTTTGTTATCCTGCTGATGGCTGATGGCTGATGGCTGATGGCTGATGGCTGCCGGCGCCGCTAGCGCCGCGTTAGATTCCGCACCGGGGCCGAAGTCCGGTCCGGTCAGTCACGACAATCTCGCCGTCTATTTCATGCATGGCCGAAAGACTTTTGCGGCCGCCAGGCCATCCGGGTCACCGGCTTGCCCGACACCGGGTTCTTGTCTTCGCCGGCATAGACAAAGCCGTGCTTCTCGTAGAAGCGGATGGCGCGGGCGTTGTCCTTATTGACCAGCAGATCGAGGCCTTGCAGCGACAGCCGCTTGGCCTCGTCGAGCAGCGTAAGCGCGACGCCGGAGCCCCAATATTCGGTCGCGACCACGAGCTGATCGAGATACATCGTCTCCGGATCGACGGTGACAAAGCCGATGAGTACGCCATCCGCTTCCGCGACCACGACGCGCGCCACCGGCACCAGCTCCTTGCGCCAGCGCTCGCGCCACCAGGGAACGCGCTCGGTGAAATTGAGATGCGGATAATGCTTCTGCCAGGTCCGCCGCCATAGCTCGATCGCCGCGTCCTCGTCGGCGGCGGAGTAGAGGCGCAGGGTGATCTTGGCGCTCACCGTTCGGTCAGCTTGAACTCGATGCGGCGGTTGCGCCGGTAGGCGTCATCGCTGGTGCCGATCTCGATCGGCTGGAATTCGCCGAAACCTGCGGCGACCAGGCGCTGCGGCGAAACGCCCTTGCCGACCAGGTATTGCACTACCGCAATTGCTCGCGCCGCCGACAGGTTCCAGTTCGACTTGAACACGCCGCTGATGATCGGCCGCACGTCGGTGTGGCCGTCGACGCGCAGCACCCAGGCGATATCGGCCGGGATTTGCTTCTCGAGTTCGACCAACGCGCCCGCCACCTTGTCAAGCTCGGCGAGCGCCTCCGGCTTGAGATCCGCCTTGCCGGTGTCGAAGAACAGCTCCGATTGCAGCACGAAGCGGTCGCCAACCACGCGCATGTCGGGCCGGTTGCCGAGGATTGTACGCAGCTTGCCGAAGAAGTCGGAGCGGTACTTGGTCAGCTCCTGCACCTTCTGCGCCAGCGCCAGATTGAGCCGCTGGCCGAGATCGGCAATCTTGTTCTGCGATTCCTTGTCCTTCTTCTCGGAAGCGTCGAGCGCCACCTCGATTGCGGCCAGCTGGCGGCGCAGCGCCGCGATCTGCTGGTTGAGGATCTCGACCTGCGCCAGTGCATGGGAGGAAATCTTCTTCTCGCCCTCGAGCTGGCCGGTGAGTTCGGAGATCTTGCCCTGCGCCGCGGCGGCGCCCGCGCCGGCGCCCTCGGCTAGGCCCTTGTATTTGTCGCGGTCGCTCGCGGCGGAAGCGAGCGAGGCCTGCAACTGTGCGAGCTGATCTTCCAGATTGGCCTTGCCGGACTTCTCCATCGACAGCAGCTCAGTGAGCTGGGCGATCTGCGCGTTGAGGCGGGTTAGCGCGGTATCCTTGCCGGCGACTTCCTGCTGCAAGTAGAATTGCACCACCACGAACACGGTCAGAATGAAAATGATGCTGAGGATCAGCGTCGACAGCGCGTCGACGAAGCCCGGCCAGTAGTTCATGCCGCTTTCGCCGCGGCGCGTTCGTGCGAGGGCCATAATTTACATCACCAAATTGCGCATGATCTTGTCCGAAAACCGGTTCCCACTTTTCGGGATCATGCGCTACCGATCGACTTTTTCGCGCGCCATGACTTCCAGCAGCTTCTTGATCTCGCGCTGCTGCTCGGCCTGGCTGTCGACCCAGTCGCGGATCATCTGCTGCTCGGTGCGCATGTGATGCACCAGGCCCTGGATTGCCTCAGCCAAATTGGCCATGGCGGTGGAGGCGCCCTTGCCGGTGCCGGTCTCGTTGATTGCCTCGCGCAGGCGGTCGATGGCCGAGCGCATCTCGCCGGTGCCGCCGGCGGCGACGATCGGCTCGGCCGCCTGGTCGTAGACCGTGGTGGAGAGCCAGTCTTCCAGTTCGGTGTAGAAGCGGTTCTGCGCCTGACTCGATTGCAGATCGAGAAAGCCGAGCACCAGCGAGCCGGCGAGACCGAAAAGCGAGGATGAGAACGATATGCCCATGCCGCTGAGTGGGGCGGCGAGGCCTTCGCGCAGCGAATCGAACATGCTGCCGGCATCGCCGCCGGCTTTCAGCCCCTGGATCACGCCGCCGACCGAACTCACGGTCTCGATCAGGCCCCAGAAGGTGCCGAGCAGGCCGAGGAACACCAACAACCCGGTCATGTAGCGCAGGATATCGCGCGCCTCGTCAAGGCGGGTGGCTATCGAATCGAGAATGCTGCGCATCAATTGCGCCGACATCGCCATGCGGCCGACGCGGCTGCCGAGGATCGCCGCCATTGGCGCCAGCAGCACCGGCGGCCGCTCGACCGCGAGGCCGGGATCGGCGAGGCGGAAATTGTTGACCCAAGCGATTTCCGGATAGAGGCGCAGCACTTGGCGCACCGATAGAAGGATGCCGATAGCCAAGACCCCGATGATCAGCGCGTTGAGGCCGGGATTGGCCATGAACGCCACTTCGATCTGCTTGTGCAGTAGGAAGGCGACTAGGCCGCCGAGCACGACGAACACCAGCATCCGGAACAGGAAGATGCGGGGCGATGACAGTTTGAGCGGATCGATTTCTTTTGCCATGAGCTTGCAGAGTTAGCGCCGGCCGGGTCGAGCCGACGCAATATGGCACAGACCCAGACCAAGGAAAAAGAAGCTGTGCCGGTCCCCCAGCATAAATCGACGGATTAAGTTTAAATTGCGGTGCTCTTTTCCCTCCCCACCGCTTCGCGGGGTGAAGGGAAGAGGCTCAGGGTTTTGCCGCGGCCCCTTTAAGCACGCGCAGCAGCTCTTTATGGATGGCGTCGTTGCCGGCGGCGACGTGGCCCTTGGCGAACATGTCGTCGCCGCCGTCGCAATCGCTGACGAAACCGCCGGCCTCGCGCAGCAGAATTAATCCGGCCGCGATATCCCAGGGCTTGATATCGCGCTCCCAATAGCCGTCGAGCCGGCCGGCGGCGACCCAGGCAAGATCGAGCGCGGCGGCGCCAAAGCGGCGCAACCCGGCGACTTGCTCCTGCATGGCGCCGGTCTCCTGGCGCGCCAGCGCCAGATTGCCGCGGCCGATATGCGGCAAGCCGCAAGCGATTACGGCGTCGGCGAGGCGCTTGCGGCCGGCGATGCGGATACGCTGTTCGTTCATGAACGCACCCTTGCCCTTCTCGGCGATGAACATCTCGTCGTTCGCAGGATTGTAGATCAGGCCGGCGATAATCGCGTGCTCGCGCTCGAGCGCGATCGAGATCGCAAATTGCGGAATGCCGTGCAGGAAATTGGTGGTGCCGTCGAGCGGATCGACGATCCAGCGGTGCGACTTGTCGGCGCCCTCGCGCGCGCCTCCTTCCTCGCCGAGGAAGCCGTAACCGGGCCGCGCCTTGGAGAGCTCCTGGTACAGCGTCTCCTCGGCGCGGCGGTCGGCGGACGAGACGAAATTCGCCGGGCCTTTGAGGGAGACCTGCAGCTTCTCCAGCTCGCCGAAATCGCGCTTGAGCGCGCGCGCGGTCTTGCGCGCGGCTGCGATCATGACGTTGAGCAGGGCGGAGTGGTGCATGCGCGCGGGGTCTGCCCGCGCGGCGGCTTGCCGTCAAGAGCGCGGCGCGGCGGTCGACAGCCACTTGTTGGCCGCCTTCTCGGCGGCGTCGCGCACTTGTTGCGTCTGCTTGCCGGCGAAGACGTCGAGTTCGGGATCGCTGGCGCCGCCGGCCTTGGCGACGAGGTGCCATTTGACCGCCTCGGTGGCGTCAGCCGGCACGCCGCGCCCGGCCATAAAAATGCGCGCCAGCCGGTCCTGTGCGATCGCGCTGCCGCGCCGCGCCGCGATCAGGAACAGCTTGGCGGCGGCGGCTTCGTTCTTCGCGATGCCGCTGCCGTTGAACTGGGCGATGGCGTACTCGATCATGGCGTCGACATTGCCGGCGACCGAGGCCAGCCCCATCAGGCGCGTGGCCTCGCTCACGTCCCTCGGCACGCCGCGCCCCTCCTTGAACATGGTGGCCAGCGCGTATTGCGCTTCCACGTTTCCAGCGTCGGCGGCCTGCCGGAATAGTTCGGCGGCGCGCGCGAAGTCCTGCGGGAACTGCTGGCCTTGCAGGTAGAGCAGGCCGAGATCGTAGGCGGCGGGCGCGTGACCGAGCTTGGCGGCGGCCGCCAGCAGACGGGCGGCTTCGTCCGGGTTGCGCGGTCCGTCACGGCCCTCGAGGTTGAACATCGCCAGCGCGAACATGGCGTCGCGGCCGCCATGCGCGGCGGCCAATTTGTACCATTGCACCGCTTTGCTGTCGTCGCGGCCGACGCCAAGCCCTTGCGCGTAGATTTCGCCGAGCAGGGTCATGGCGGCGGGATCGTTCTGCTGCGCGCGCTTGGCGGCCTCGGCGAGCGCGGTCAAATAATAGCCGCGCTGAAAGGCGCCGTAGGCGAGATCGGCGTTGCCGTTGTCGGTGTTGGCCGCGGCAGTCGGCGCGGGCGGCGGCGTTTTTTTCGCGGGCTGCGCCAATGCCGGCGCCGCCAGGGCGGCGAGCGCATACAGCGCAACGATCGTGCTAGCCCACCTCGCCGTCATGTCGCGCTCTCCGGCAGCTGCAGCTGCCCAGCGGCGCGAACCATCGTTTCGACAATCGCCTGCTGGTCGCACCACAGCCAATCGCCGAGCGCGACGAAATCGGCGCCCGCCTTCGCCAGCGGCGCCACTTCCTCGTCCGACGCGGCATAGGCGACGCAAGGAGCCTCGAACACCTCCGCCCACCAGGCGACGCGCTCCTCGATCGCCTCGAAGCTCGGCCGTTCGCCGGCAGCGCTGGGCTCGCCGAACATTACGTAGTCGGCGCCCGCCTCGGCGGCGCTCATGGCGTCGTGGCGGGTGATAAGGCCGCCGACGCCCACGATGCGTTCGGGCTTGAGCTGCTCTAGCGCCGCGGTGAACTCCGCAATGCCGGTCAAATGCGCGCCGTCGGCGCCGGCGCGCGCCACCAGATCGGCGTGGCCGTCGAGCAGCAGCGCTGCGCCCTTGTCTTGGACGACGGCACTGAGCTCCTTGGCGCGGTTGATCTGGGTGCGCTCGTCGGCCTCGGCCAAGCGCAGCAGCACAGCGGCGACGTCGCCGGTCGCTAGGGCCGCGCAAAGAGCCCTGGAAAATGCTTGCGCGTCCACAACCGGCGGCGTCACCAAATAGAGACGCGGCGCCGGGCGCGGATCGGCCTGTTTGGGTCGGGAAGTCTGAGGTCGGGAAATCATGGCCCCGCATGGTAGCGCAATCGGGCGGAAGATTGACACGGGCGCCGTCAGGGGATGGCGAGAGGCCTGCGCGCATGGACGAGCCGCGGCCTGCTGGCTAGCATTGCACGCAACGCCGCCGAGTAAGGGCGGCTCGCACAAGGCCTCGGGGAGAAAGCATGCTCAAACGCCTGTCGCTGCTGCTGCTATGCCTTGCAGCCGCGCCGGTCACGCCCGCACTGGCTGCCGACTATCCCAGCCGCGCCATCAAGATGGTGGTGCCTTTCGCGCCTGGCGGCGGCACCGACGTACTCGGTCGCATCATCGCCCAGCGCCTAGCCGAGCAATGGGGCCAGCCGGTGGTGGTCGAAAATCAGCCCGGCGCCTCCGGCGGCATCGGCACCAAAGCCGCCGCCAAGGCGGAGCCGGACGGCTACACGCTGTTGATGGCCTCGACCGGCGCGCTGATGGCGGCTTCCGCCGCGCTGGCGCCGGAAGGGCATTTCGACGTCAACAAATTTTTCGCGCCCATCACCGTGGTGGCTGCGCCGCCTTATCTGCTTGTGGTCAATCCGAGCGTAAAAGCCGACTCGGTCGCCGAGCTAATCAAGCTCGCAAGCGAAAAACCGAAGGCGCTGTCGTTCGGATCGTCCGGCATCGGCGCCGCCTCGCATTTGTCGGGCGCCTTGTTCGAGAAGGATGCCAAGATTGAGATGCTGCACGTGCCCTACAAAGGAACCGGCCCGGCGGTCACCGATCTCTTGGGCGGCCGCATCGACATGATGTTCTCACCCTCGACCACGGTGCAGGCGTTCGTCGCGGCCGGCAAACTCAAGGCGCTCGCCACCACCGGCGCCAAGCGCTCGAAATTTTTCCCCACCGTGCCGACGGTGGCCGAAGGCGGCTTGTCCGGCTATGCGTCGGTCGGCTGGTTCGGCCTGCTGGCGCCGGCGCATACTCCGAAGGAAATCGTTGACAAGCTCAACAAGGCGGTGGTCGGCATCATGGCCGAGAAGGACGTGATCGAACACATGGCCAAGCTCGGCGCCGAGCCGGAGCCGCAGACGCCCGATGAGTTCGGCCGCTTCATCAATGCCGACGTGGCGAAATGGAGCGCGCTGGTGCAGGAGCAGAACATCGTCATCCCGGGGGCGGGGAAATAGTTCCCGCCGCGTCCAGGACACGCCGTCACTTCGGCATCGGGATCGGGCCCATGTCCTTTGGGATCTTATAGCCCTTCGACACGGCGGGACGCGCGGCAATAGTCTCATACCAGCGCCGCACGTTGGGATATAGCTTGAGATCGACGGTGTGCCATTCGAAGCGCGAGATCCACGGCCAAATAGCGATGTCGGCGATGGAATACTCGTCGGCGACGAAGTCGCGCCCGGCGAGCCGTGTGTCGAGCACCTTGTAGAGCCGGTGCGTTTCCTTGAGAAAGCGCTCCTCGGCGTAGGGCGCCTTGCCCTTGTTGTTTTTCACGAAGTGATGCACCTGGCCAATGATCGGGCCGACGCCACCCATCTGCCACATCAGCCATTCGATCGTGCGGTAGCGGCGCTCGCCTTCTTTCGCCAACAGCTTGCCGGTTTTGTCGGCGAGATAGATCAGGATTGCACCCGACTCCATCAGCGCCATGTCGTTGTCGCGGTCGATGATCGCCGGGATGCGGTTGTTGGGCGCGATCTTGAGGAACGCGGGCGCGAACTGCTCGTCCTTGGATATATTGATGGCGTGCACTGTGTAGGGCAGGCCGAGCTCTTCCAGCGCGATGGAGACTTTGCGGCCGTTCGGCGTCGTCCAGGTGTAGAGATCGATCACGGAAATGTCCTTTGAATTACGGAATTCAACAATGTCATGGCCGGGACAAGCCCGGCCATGATGCAGTCATGTAACGAAATTCTAGCCGCGCGTCACGCAGCACACGCCGTTTTGATCACGCCGCCTTCTTTTCCAGATCAGCTTTCCATTGGCCGAGGGTGGCGAGGCTGTTCATCTTGGCGCGATGTGAAAAGGCGCGCTGGGCGGCGGCGACGTTCTCACTCTTGCCGCGCCAGGTGGTCTGCGGTGCGTGCTGCAGCGCGCGTCCGTAAGAGAAAGTGAGTCGCCACGGCAGATTGCCGATCCTGTTCATCGCGTCGAGATGGGCGGTGGCTTCCTCGTCGCTTTGCCCGCCGGACAGGAAGGCGATACCCGGCACCGCGCCCGGTACGCATCCTTTCAGCATCTTCACTGTCTTCTCGGCGACCTCCTCGACGGAAGCTTTCTTCGTGCACTTCTTGCCAGACACCGCCATGTTGGGCTTGAGCACCATGCCTTCGAGCGCGACGCGGTTGTAGTAGAGCTGCTGGAAGGTTTCCTTTAGCGTCCATTCGGTGATTTTGACGCAGCGGTCGATATCGTGGCCGCCGTCCATCAGCACTTCCGGCTCGACGATCGGCACGATCTGCGCCGCCTGGCAGAGCGCGGCATAGCGCGCCAGCGCATGCGCACTGGCGTAGATGCAGGTGTGGGTCGGGATGCCGGCACCGATGTCGATCACCGCCCGCCATTTGGCGAAGCGCGCGCCCTGCTCGTAATATTTCGGCAGCCGGTCGATTAGTCTGTCGAGGCCGATGGTCACTAGTTCGCCCGGACAATTCGGCAGCGGCTTGGTGCCTTCGTCCACCTTGATGCCGGGGATCGCACCGGTCTTTTTGATCAGCTCGACCAGCGGCGTACCGTCTTTGCCCTTTTGCCAGATGGTCTCGTCGTACAGGATGACGCCAGAGATGTGTTTCATGCCGTCGCCTGAGCGGAACAGCATCTCGCGGTAGTCGCGGCGGCTGTCCTCGGTCGACTCGACGCCGATGGTGTCGAAGCGCTTCTTGATGGTGCCGGATGACTCGTCAGCCGCCAGAATGCCTTTACCGGGCGCGACCATGGCCAGCGCTACTTTGTTCAATTCATCGAGATTCATGATTTTCTCCATCGCATCCGTCATTACTGCCGCAATACCTCGACTCCGGGCAGGGCCTTGCCTTCCAGCCATTCCAGGAAGGCGCCGCCGGCCGTCGAGACATAAGTCAACCGATCGACGACGCCCGCGACGTTGAGCGCCGCCACCGTGTCGCCGCCGCCCGCTACCGAAACAAGTTTTCCGGCGGTGGTGAGTTCCGCGGCGGTTTCCGCGACTTCGACCGTACCGTTGTCGAACGGTTCCATCTCGAAGGCGCCGAACGGGCCGTTCCAGACCAGCGTCTTCGAGCGGGCCAGCACCGAGACCACCTGTTCGACGCTGCGTGGGCCGATGTCCAGGATCATATCCTTTTCGCCGACGCGGTCGATATCGACCACGCGCGAGGGCGCCAGCGCCTCGAATTTTTCCGCCACCACCGCATCGACCGGCAGCACGAGCTCGCGCTTGGCGCTCTTCGCCTCGTCCATGATTTTGCGCGCGCTCTCGACTAGGTTAGCTTCGACCAGCGACTTGCCGACCTTTTTGCCTTGCGCGAGCAAGAATGTATTGGCCATGGCGCCGCCGATGATCAGAACGTCGACCTTTTGCAGCAGGTGGCCGAGCAGGTCGAGCTTGGTGGAAATCTTGGCGCCGCCGACGATGGCCGTGAGCGGGCGCGCCGGCTTGTCGAGCACCTTTTCAAAGGCTTCCAGTTCCGCCTGTAAAGTGCGTCCGGCATAGGCCGGCAAGACATGCGCCAGCCCTTCGGTGGACGCGTGCGCACGGTGCGACACCGAGAAGGCGTCGTTAACGAAAATATCGCCGAGCTTGGCGAGCGCGGCGACGAAAGCGGGATCGTTCTTCTCTTCGCCGGGATAAAAGCGGGTGTTCTCCAGGCAGACAATGTCGCCATTCTTCATCGCCGCCACCACGCGTTCGGTGGTTTCGCCGATGCAGTCGTCGACGAATTTGACCGGTCGTTTGATGATGTGCGCCACCTCGGCGGCCACCAGCTTGAGCGAATTTTTAAGATCACGTCCCTTCGGGCGGCCGAAATGCGACAGCAGGATGACTTTGGCGCCCTTGTCGGCGATCTCGGTGATGGCGTGCGCCATGCGCTCGATGCGGGTAGCGTCGGTGACCATACCGTTCTCCACCGGCACGTTGAGATCGGCGCGCACCAGCACGCGCTTTCCCTTCACGTCGACGTGGTCGAGGGTGCGGAACGCGCTCATGGTTCACTCTAGATAGCGCGACGTCAGATCAGCTTGCCCATCGCCACGGCGGTATCCGCCATGCGGTTGGAAAAGCCCCACTCGTTGTCGTACCACGACATCACCCGCACCAGCGTACCGTCCATCACCTTGGTCTGATCCATGTGGAAGACCGAGGAATGCGAATCGTGGTTGAAGTCGATGGAGACATTGGGCGCCGTGGTGTAACCGAGTATGCCCTTGAGCTGCTGCTCGGCCGCGCGCTTGATCGCGCCGTTGACCTCATCCTTGCTGGTGGCGCGCTTGGCGATAAATTTGAAATCGATCATCGACACATTGGGCGTCGGCACGCGGATCGCCACGCCGTCGAGCTTGCCGTTGAGTTCCGGCAGCACCAGCCCGACCGCTTTGGCGGCTCCGGTCGAGGTCGGGATCATGGATAGCGCAGCCGCGCGGGCGCGATAGAGATCCTTGTGCATGGTGTCGAGCACCGGCTGGTCGCCGGTATAGGCGTGGATCGTCGTCATGAAGCCCTTGTCGATGCCGATGGCGTCGTTGAGCACCTTGGCGACCGGCGCCAGGCAATTGGTGGTGCAGGAGGCGTTGGAGACGACCTTGTGATTTTTGGTCAGCCTGTCGTGGTTGACGCCATAGACCACGGTCAAATCGGCGCCGTCGGCGGGCGCCGACACCAGCACGCGCTTGGCGCCGGCCGTGAGATGCATCGCGGCCTTGTCCTTAGCGGTGAAGATGCCGGTGCATTCCATCGCGATGTCGATGTCGAGATCCTTCCACGGCAGCGTAGTGGGTTCCTTGATGGCGGTGACCTTGATCGCGCTGTTGCCGAGGCTGATAGTATCGCCCTTCACTGTCACGGTACCGGGGAAGCGGCCATGCACGCTGTCGAAGCGCAGCAGGTGCGCATTGGTTTCGACCGGCGCGAGATCGTTGATGGCGACGATCTCGATGTCCTTGCGCTCGGCCTCGGCGATGGCGCGCAGAATATTGCGGCCGATGCGGCCGAACCCGTTGATGGCAACGCGGATAGTCATTGTAGTCGCTCCCGGCTCGTTCAACCTGTCATGCTGTCATGCTGTCATGCTGTCATGATGTCATGGCCGCAATCGGCCACGATGCGTATTGACACAAATCAACTTTTCCCTAGCTTGTGCGCGGCCGCATCGGCGACCGCCTCTGCGGTAACGCCGAAATGCTTGTAAAGGTCCTTGTAGGGCGCGCTGGCCCCGAAACCGGTCATGCCCACAAAGACGCCGTCGGAACCGATGATGGCGTCCCAACCCTGGCGCATAGCGGCTTCCACGCCGATCTTGACCTTTGCGTCGCCGATGATGGCGCGGCGCGCGGCTTCCGGCGCTTCCATGTGCAGCTCGAAGCAGGGCACCGACACCACGCGCGCGGAAATGCCGCGCGCGGCCAGCAGCTTTTTCGCCTCCACCGCGATGGAAACTTCCGAGCCGGTGGCGAAGAGCGAGACAGCGGCCTTGCCGTCGGCCGCCGCGATCTCATAGGCGCCAGCGGCGCAACGATTGCTCGCCAGGAAATTCTGGCTGAGCTGCGGCAAGTTCTGCCGCGTGAGCGCCAGCACGCTCGGGCGGTTTTTCGCTTCGAGCGCGAGCTGCCAGCACTCGGCGGTCTCCACCGCGTCGCAGGGGCGGAAAACGAGAAGATTGGGAATCGCACGCAGCGCCGCCAGATGCTCCACCGGCTGATGCGTCGGGCCGTCCTCGCCCAGCCCGATGGAGTCGTGCGTCATGATGTGGATGACTCGTACGCCCATCAACGCGGCGAGCCGGATCGCCGGACGACAATAATCGGAGAACACCAGGAACGTGCCGGAATAGGGGATGATGCCGCCATGCAACGCCATGCCGTTCATGGCCGCGGCCATGCCGTGCTCGCGCACGCCGTAATGGATGAAGCGGCCGGAATAATCGGCCGCGCTCATCGCCTTCATTGTTTTCGTGCGCGTGTTGTTGGAGCCGGTGAGGTCGGCCGAGCCGCCGATCATTTCCGGCAGTGCGGGAATCAGGCTCTCGAGCGCGAATTCGCAGGCGGTGCGGGTGGCGATCTCTTTCGGCGTGACGGCGAGCGACTGCTTCACCGCGCGCACCGCGTCAGAAAGCGCTGATTTCGGTAGGTCGCCTTTCATGCGGCGCTCAAATTCGGCGCGCTTGCCGGCGTCGAGCGCAGCGAGGCGCTTGCACCAGTCGGAGTGAGCGGTTTTCGAGCGCTCGCCGGTCTTGCGCCAGGCGGAAAGGATGTCGGCAGGAATTTCAAATGGCGCGTGGCTCCAGCCGAGCTTCTCGCGCGCGGCTTTGATCTCGTCGGCGCCGAGCGGCGAACCATGCGATGACGCCTTGCCGGCCTTGGTTGGCGCGCCGAAGCCGATCGTGGTCTTGCAGGCGATCATCACGGGCTTGTCGGCGCTTTGCGCCTTCTCCAGCGTGGCGGCAATTGCCGCGGGATCGTGTCCGTCGACGCGCGAGGCGGTCCAGCCGGCGGCCTCGAAGCGTTTCACTTGATCGACGCTGTCGGTAAGCGACAGCGCACCGTCGATGGAAATGCCGTTGTCGTCGAACAGCACGATCAGCCGGTTAAGCTTCAGGTGGCCAGCCAGCGCGATGGCTTCCTGGCTGATGCCTTCCATCAGGTCGCCGTCGGAGGCGAGCACGTAAGTCTTGTGATCGACCACGTCGGCGCCGAACTCGGCGGCGAGATGCCGCTCGGCGATTGCCATGCCGACTGCATTGGCGAGCCCTTGCCCGAGTGGGCCGGTGGTGGTCTCCACGCCGGGCGTATGGCCGTATTCCGGATGGCCGGCGGTGATCGAGCCGAGCTGACGGAAGCGCTTGATCTGCTCGAGCATCATCGCCGGATACCCGGTGAGATAGAGCAGCGCGTAGACCAGCATCGAGCCGTGCCCGGCGGACAGCACGAAGCGGTCGCGGTCGGGCCAGGCCGGATCTGCTGGATCGAATTTCAGGAAGCGCGTGAACAGGACGGTCGCCACGTCGGCGGTGCCCATGGGCAGGCCGGGATGGCCGGATTTCGCCTGCTCGACGGCGTCCATCGCCAGCGCGCGGATGGCATTGGCCATGCTCGTATGGGCGACGGCGGAACTAGCGGCCGCTTGCTCGCGGCGCGCTGTGGACGCCACGGCGGCCGTCGGCGAAGCGTTTGCACTCATGGAAATGGCCTATTTGCGTGGGTGGATAGCATGTGAGGCCCTTGAGTCAATGTGACGGCGCCACCGCCGGGCAGCCATGCACAGGGGTTAAGAAAACATCGGGGTAAATAGCTCGCCAAGCGTTGACGACATGATCGCGCGGCACGTAAGGTTCTTCGCCTAAATCTTTGCCCTCGCAAGAGTTTTTGAGCGCGGATGATGGCGATGACCGACCAAAGCGCGATCGATAGCGCGGTGAAGCGTCTGGCGCTGGCGTTGGACTCGCTCGACGCCGCGGTCGAGCGCCGGCGCGAGGCCGACCGCAGCGAGGAGGGGCTGGCGAGTCAGCTCCACGCGCTGGGCGTTGACCGCACCCGGCTCGCCGCCGCGCTCGACGGCGAAGCCGCGCGCTCGCGCCGGCTGGAGACCACGAATCGCGAGATCGCGCAGCGGCTGGACGCCGCCATCGCCAGCATCCAGTTGGTGCTGGACAGCAACGAGTGAACTTATGACCCAAGTGAATGCAACGATTGCCGGCCGCCAATACCGTCTCGCCTGCGAGGACGGGCAGGAAGACCATCTGCTCGCACTCGCCAAGGATTTCGACGGGCGGATCGAGGAACTGCGCAAGAAATTCGGCGAGATCGGCGACACGCGGCTTACGGTGATGGCGTCGCTGATGGTGGCCGACGAATTGGCGGAAGCCACGCGCAAGATCCGCCGCCTAGAGGAAGACAGCAGGGCGCTGCAGGATGCCCGCGTGGTCGCCGCCGACAGCGCTAAGGCGGCATCGAGCGCGGTGGTTAACGCCTTCAACTCGGCGGCCGAGCGGATCGAGGGCATCACCAAGAAGCTCAATCAGAGCCTCGGCAACGGCGTGGCGATCGGGTAGCCGTTAATGCTGGATGCAAGCGAGATCGAGGCGCGCGTTCGAGGCAGCTTCGGACGTCAGACGATCATGACCACGCTGGGCGCAGAGATCGCAGCCGTGCGCGCGGGCGAAGTGGAGATCGTGCTGCCGTTCTCGGACAGAATCCTTCAGCAGCATGAATTCATCCACGCCGGCGCCGTTGCGACCATCGCCGACAGCGCCTGCGGCTATGCGGCGCTCACCGTGATGCCGCGCGACGCGGCCGTGCTGACCACCGAGTTCAAGATCAACCTGCTGGCGCCAGCCAAGGGTGCGCGGCTGCGCGCGATCGGCCGCGTCGTTCGCAGCGGCAAGAAGCTGGTCATCACGCTCGGCGAAGTGTTTGCCGAGGACGGCGGCGGCCGCAAACAGGTCGCGCTCATCACCGCGACGATGATGGTGGTTAACACCGGCACCGGCCTGCGAGATTGACCGGTCGCGCGGCAACGGCAAGACGATCGGGTAGCGGTTTTTACCTCTCCCCGCGCGCGGGGAGAGGGAGTCGCTGCCATGGCGTTTGCCCTGCCAAACGCTTACATTGCCCAGGCGGGGCTGTGGGGCGCGTCTGGAGACAATTCCCCGGGGCCTTACGATCCTAACGGGAGCTGTCCCTGGCCGGGCTCGTGGGCTCGGTTATATGGCGCCCACCTACTTATGTAGGTTCCCGGGATCGCACTCCGACGGCCTTCGCGGCTCCGCACTTAAATTGATGTCCGACGTAACCGAAACAGACCAGACGAAAGCCACGCTGCGCGCCTCCGCCCTGGCGCTGCGCGACGCGCTGCCGGCGGCGGAGCGCGCGGCAGCGGCGGCGGCGATCGCAGACCGCGCGTTTCCGGTGCTGTTCGCGGCCGGCACCATCGTCTCCGGCTTTTCGCCGATGAAGGCGAAGTCGGAAATCAACCCCATCCCGCTGCTGCGCAAGCTCGCCGATGCCGGTGCACAACTCGCGCTGCCGGCCATCGCCGGGCGCGGGCTACCGTTGATCATGCGCGCCTGGAGATTCGGCGCGCCGCTGAAGGCCGGGCAATGGGGCATCTTCGAGCCGACGCCGGAGGCGCCCGAGGTGGTGCCCGACATTGTCATCGTTCCGCTCGCCGCCTTCGATCGCCATGGCCACCGTATCGGCTACGGCGCCGGCTATTACGACATGACGATTAATGCGCTGCGCGCGAAGAAGAAGGTTATCGCCGTCGGCATCGCCTACGCCGCGCAAGAAATCCCCAAGGTGCCCGCCACGGAGCGCGACGCGCGCCTCGATCTCGTGCTAACGGAGCGCGAGGTGATCGATTTCCGCGGATAGCGCATGATCCCGAAAAGTAGGAACCGGTTTTCGGTTAAGATCATGCGCCAAGGAAAATTCTAAGCATGCGTATCCTCTTCATCGGCGACGTAATCGGCCGCTCCGGGCGTTCCATCGTCAACGCGCGCCTGTCGGGCCTGATAGCCGAATGGAAGCTCGACCTGGTCGTCGTCAACGGCGAGAACTCGGCGGGCGGATTCGGCATCACCGAGGCGATATACAACGAGCTGATTGATGCCGGCGCCGACGCCGTCACGCTCGGCAATCACGCCTGGGACCAGCGCGAGGCGCTGGTGTTCATCGAGCGCGCGCCGCGCCTGATCCGCCCGGTCAATTATCCCAAGGGCACGCCAGGCCGCGGCGCCGCTCTGATCGACACCAAAAACGGCAAGCGCGCGTTGGTGATCAACGCTATGGGCCGCGTGTTCATGGACGCGCTCGACGATCCGTTCGCCGCGGTCGAACGCGAGCTCGCCGCCTGCGCGCTTAAAGTCAGCGCCGACGCCATCGTGCTCGACATGCATTGCGAGGCGACCAGCGAGAAGCAGTCGATGGGGTATTTCGTCGACGGCCGCGTCAGCCTGATGGTCGGCACCCATACCCATTGTCCCACCGCCGACCATCGCATCATGCAGGGGCGCACCGCCTTCGTGTCAGACGTCGGCATGACCGGGGATTTCGAATCGGTGATCGGCATGACCAAGGACGAGCCGCTCAACCGCTTCCTGCGCAAGGTGCCGGGCGGCAAATTCGAGCCGGCCACTGGTCCGGCCACGCTGTGCGCCATCGCGGTCGAGACCGACGATGCAAGCGGGCTTGCGACGAAAGTCGGCGCGGTCCGCCTCGGCGGCATCCTGGAAGAAGCGCGGCCGAAATTCTGGGAGTGACTTCTTTTCCCTCCCCCGCGCAGCGTGGGGAGGGACGGTTCGCATCGCGGCAGCGATGCGAATCGGGGCGGGGGCGCTTCCGTTTTGCCATCAAACATTGTTCTCAGACAAAGTGCCCCCACACCTTACCTCTACTCACACTCGCAAGTGCTCGCGGGGGAAGGGAAAGGAATGGTTGACCGCGACTCGCCGCGGTGATTCTTTAGCTGTGGTGATTAGCCGGCTTGTGCTGGATCCGGCATCGAGACTCGGCACGGCAGGAATGACCTTAAACGTCAATCGTATGGGCGCGGCCGCAGCAATGTGACGCATTTGGGCGACTGGCTGATCGACCAGTTTCAGATGAACACGTCTACCGTGGACGAACCTTTGCAGATCGTCGACGAGATCCGGCTAGACCACGCGCTCGACCGCGCCATCCAGGTCATCCAATGCCACAGATAAGTCTATTCGACGCGCCTGCATCCGCTGCTCTGCGCGCTCACCGCGGCCGAGCTGGTGGCCTATGCGGAGCAGCCGTCGGTGCAGATGCCGGGCATCGTTTCGGGCGAATATCGCAGCATGCTGATCGATATTTTCGGCCGCAGCTATCCGGAAAAGCAGTTCTTCATGGTCGATCGCGACGCGGTCCGGAGCTACAAGGCGCGCGTCCACCGCAACGTGGCACGCGTCGCCGAACGCATCGACGCCATCCTGCGCAATGTGGTGGTCGCTGCCGCCTGACGCAGTGGAGTTTATTTTCTCAGCCAGCCAGCCTATATAGCCGGCGGCATCAACCTCATTGCAGTTCGAGTCATGGCTGGTCATTCCCAATTCAAGAACATCATGCACCGCAAGGGGCGCCAGGATAAGGTGCGCTCCAAGCTGTTCGGCAAGCTCGCGCGTGAAATCACAGTGTCGGCCAAGATGGGCCTGCCCGATCCGGCATTCAACCCTCGCCTGCGCGCCGCCGTCCTGGCCGCTCGCGCCGAGAACATGCCGAAGGACAATATCGAACGCGCCATCAAAAAGGCGTCCGGCAACGACGCCGAAAGCTATGACGAAATCCGCTACGAGGGCTACGGGCCAGGCGGCGTCGCGGTGATCGTCGAGGCACTCACCGACAACCACAACCGCACCGCCGGCGAAGTGCGCTCCACCTTCACCAAGAACGGCGGCAACCTGGCCACGACCGGCGCGGTGTCGTTCATGTTCGATCATGTCGGCGTGGTCGAGTTCGACACCAAGGTCGCCAGCGCGGATGCGATGCTGGAGGCCGCGATCGAAGCCGGCGCCGAGGACGTGGTGTCGAGCGACGACGGCCATCAGATATTCACCACGCCGGCGACTCTGGGAGACGTGGCGAAGACGCTGGAGGCGAAGTTCGGCGAACCGCGCACATCCGCGCTGCTATGGAAGCCGCAGAACACCGTCGCGGTCGATGACGAAACCGGCGAGAAACTGCTCAAGCTGATCGAGTCGCTGGACGAAAGCGACGATGTGCAGAACGTCTATGCCAATTTCGAAGTGTCCGACGCGCTAGTGGCGAAGATGAGCGCTTAACCGGCTCAACTCACGGCGAACAGTGCGAGCGCGGTGGCGGCTACCAACAGACCGGCGCGTTTTCTCCAATCCAGCGTTTCGCGAAACATCGCTGCACCCAACAGCGCGGTGAACACGAAGCTCATTTGCGCCACCGGCACCAGCACGCTGGCTGGGCCGCGCGCTAGCCCGTGCATCAGCAGTACGAAGGCGATCGCCAGCGCGACCGCAGCGAGCGTGGAATACCGCCATGCTCCCGGGGTGAAGCGAAAGCGCCGTTCGCGCAGCCAGCCGAACAGTGTCGCCGTCGAGCAGAATGCCCAGGCCTGCGCCGCAACCATAGTTTCCGGCAGCGCGCCTTGTTGCAGGCCGACCTTGTAGAACAGGTTGGCGAATGCCATCGCCACGGTCGCAATCAGGACGCGGCTCAATGATCTCATATTCGAATAGCCTTGCCGCGCACCCGGCTCCGCAAGCAGCAGCCACACCGCGCCGAACGCGCAGACGAGCGCCGCGAGCTTTGTCATCGTAAGCATCTCACCCAGCAGCACGATTGCCAGGGCGGCGGTGATCATGAAGTTTAGCCGAAAGATCGGCGCATTGGTGCTCACCGCGCCCTCCTGCAGGCTGCGAGCGAAATTAGTGAAGGCAACGAGCGCGAACAATCCGGCCAGTGATCCCCACAACGCGGATAGTTGCGCATCGAGCGTGCCAGTCAGCCAGGCATAGAGCGTGATGCCGGGACAGAACACCCAGGCCTGCAGCATGACGAACTGGCTGGCCTCGATGCCGGCCGTCGCCGCGCGCTTGTAGATGAGATCGCCGGCGCCGAAGCAGAGCATGGCACCGAGCGCGAAGCCGATACCGGGTGTCATAGCGATGCTTTACCGCAATCCGTCGAACACTGGCAGGCTCACCAGCGCCGCCATAGCGATGATCAGATAGGCGGCGCGGCGGTAGAGCGCGTCGCTCGTCCCGTGAAACCAGAAGGCGCCGCCGGCCATGGCGACCGCGAATGGCAATCCCAACAGCAAGGACAACACGATCGCCTGCGCGTTGAACAAGCCGCTGAAGAAATACATGACCATCGACAGCGCGCCCTGCATGATGAAATAGACCATGATATTGGCGCGCACGGTCACCGCATTGTTGGTTCCGCCCAGCCAGAACACCAGCAGAGGCGGGGCGCCGATCTGCACCGCGCCGCCGCCAAACCCGGCGAGCGCGCCGACGCCGAGCGAGAAAGCGAGCGTCGGGCGGCCGTGATAGCGCCAGCCGGCGGCCAACGTCGTCAGCGCGACCAACACCAGTCCCGCAATGAACCAACGCAAGCTCAGCGGATCGACCACCACCAGCGCCAGCGCGCCGAACGGCAGCACCACCGCGCCGGCGATCGAGACCGGCGCGACTTCGCGCCAATTGCATTGCGGCATGGCGTGCAGCGCGATCGGCAGGCTGCAAATGCTGTCGATCAACAGCAATGTGGGCGCGGCGACGGTCGGTCCATACACCGCCGAGATCAGCGGCATGTAAACCAGCGCCGAGCCGAAGCCGGAAAATCCGCGCACCAGGCCGGCCAGGGCGGCAATCCCAAGGGCGAGGGGAAACCGCGGATCGACGACGGCATCCTGGAACAACGAAACCGTATGCGGATCGAACATGAGAAAGTGGCTCCGGCGGGCCTTGCCTGATTAGCAGCCTGGGGGCGCTTGGGCGAACCGTTCTGGCCCAGAGGCCGCTGTGGGGCTATCAACGGGCCATGGTCGGGCATCCGATTCGCATTCTCGGTATCGATCCCGGGCTCCGCCGTACCGGCTGGGGCTTGGTCGAGGCTAACGGTAACCGGCTGATCTACGTGGCCTGCGGTTCGCTGGAGACCAGCGAGCGGGCCGCGCTCGGCGCCCGGCTGGTGGTTATCCATGATGGGCTTTGCCAGGTGATCGAGCAATACCGCCCGCACGAGGCGGCGGTGGAGGCGACCTTCGTCAACGCCAATGCGGCGGCGACGCTCAAGCTCGGCCAGGCGCGCGGCATCGCCATGCTGGTGCCGGCGCGAGCCGGTCTGACGGTCGCGGAATACGCGCCCAACGTGGTGAAAAAAACCGTGGTCGGCGCCGGCCATGGCGAGAAGGCGCAGATCCGCATGATGATTGGCGTGCTGCTGCCGAAAGCCGATCCGCAGAGCGAAGATGCCGCCGACGCGTTGGCGATCGCGGTGTGTCATGCGCATCATCGCACAAGCGCGGTGCTGAGGGCGGCGGCGTCATGATCGGCAAGCTCAAGGGCATCGTGGATACTTACGGCGCGGATTACATTATCCTCGACGTCGGCGGCGTCGGCTACCAGGTGCATTGCTCGCCGCGCACTTTGCAGGCGCTGCCGGCGCAGGGCGAAGCCGCCGCGCTGTCGATCGAGACTTACGTGCGCGAGGACCAGATCAAGTTGTTCGGTTTTGCCAGCGACGTGGAGCGCGAATGGTTCCGCCTGTTGCAGACGGTGCAGGGCGTCGGCGCCAAGGTGGCGTTGTCGGTGCTCGGCACGCTGAAAGTTTCCGATCTCGCCTCTGCCGTTGCCATGCGCGACAAAGCGGCGATTTCGCGCGCGCCCGGCGTCGGGCCGAAAGTGGCCGAGCGCATAGTCACCGAATTGAAGGACAAGGCGCCGGCCTATACGAGCGTCGATCCGGCGTTCGTGCATCTGGCCGGTGCGCTCGACGATAAACGCGCGCCCAAACCGGTGATGGACGCGGTGTCCGCGCTGGTCAATCTCGGTTACGGCCAGCCGCAGGCGGCGGCGGCAATCGCCGCCGCGACGCGCAACGCGGGCGAGGGCGCCGACACCGCGACGCTGATCCGGCAGGGGCTTAGGGAGCTGGCGAAGTGAATACCCCGCGCCGCCTCATCACGCCCGAAACCCGCGCTGACGACGCGGATGTCTCGCTGCGTCCGCAGCGGCTGTCGGAATTCATCGGCCAGGAGAAGGCGCGCGCGAATCTCGGCGTGTTCATCGAGGCAGCACGTGCGCGGAAAGAGGCTCTCGACCATGTGCTGTTCGTTGGCCCCCCTGGCCTCGGCAAGACCACGCTGGCGCAGATCGTCGCGCGCGAACTGGGGGTGAATTTCCGCGCCACCTCCGGGCCGGTGATCGCCAAGGCCGGTGATCTTGCCGCGCTGGTAACTAATCTCGAAGCGCGCGACGTGCTGTTCATCGACGAGATCCACCGGCTCAATCCGGCGGTGGAGGAAATCCTCTATCCGGCCATGGAGGATTTCCAGCTCGATCTGATCATCGGCCAGGGGCCGGCGGCGCGCTCGGTGAAGATCGATCTGGCGCCGTTCACGCTGATCGGCGCCACCACGCGCGCCGGCCTACTCACCAATCCGCTGCGCGACCGCTTCGGCATCCCCGTGCGGCTGAATTTCTATTCCGAGGCCGAGCTGGAAGAGATCGTCAACCGCGGCGCCCGTGTGCTCGGCATCGGCATGACGGCAGACGGCGCCAACGAGATCGCGCGCCGCGCGCGCGGCACGCCGCGTATCGCCGGGCGGCTGTTGCGCCGGGTGCGCGACTTCGCCCATGTCGACGGTGCTAGTCAAATCGATCGCAAGGTCGCCGACCGCGCGCTCGGCGAACTGGAAGTGGACAGCAGCGGCCTCGATGCCATGGATCGGCGCTATCTCACCACCATCGCGGTCAGTTACGGCGGCGGCCCGGTCGGCGTCGACACCATGGCCGCCGCATTGAGCGAGCCGCGCGACGCCATCGAGGACATCATCGAGCCGTTCCTGATCCAGAAGGGCTTCATCCAGCGCACGCCGCGCGGACGGTTGCTCACCTCGCATGCCTTCAAGCATATCGGCCTAGCCGAGCCGGCGCGCGACTCGGGCCAGTTCGGCTTTTTCGGTGACCAAGACGAATAGGCCGGCGCGATGAAGACGATGCAAGGCGGTTGTCACTGCGGTCGGGTGCGGTTTCGGGTCACTGCCGATCTCGACCGCGTCACCGTGTGCAATTGTTCGATCTGCAGCAAAAAGGGCTTTCTGCATCTGATCGTTCCGCCGGAGCAGTTCGAATTGGTCAGCGGCAAGGACGATCTGACCACCTACACATTCAACACCGGCGTTGCCGAGCACACGTTCTGCAAGCACTGCGGCATCCATGCGTTCTACGTGCCGCGTTCCGATCCCGACAAGATTGACGTCAACGCGCGCTGCATCGATGACATCGATCCCGCCGCGCTTTCGCTCAACTATTTCGACGGCAAGAACTGGGAGCAGGCGATGGACCAGAAGGTGCCGTGGCGATGAACATCGCGCTCGACGGCGTGATCCGCGACGGCCGGCACACCCAGCCGGTGCGGGTCTATTACGAGGACACGGATTTTTCCGGCGTGGTCTATCACGCCAGCTACCTGCGCTTCATGGAGCGCAGCCGCACCAACTACCTGCGCCTGATCGGTGCCGATCATCGCGCCATGTTCGAGGCGGCCGAGAAGGAAGCACCGGGCTTCTCATTCGTCGTGCGCCACATGAGCATCGATTTCCGCAAGCCCGCCTTTATGGACGACGTGCTCGACATCGTCACCACTCCGGAAGAAGTGAAAGGCGCGTCGGTCATGCTCAATCAGAAGGTGATGCGTGGGGAGGACCTGATCGTCGAGGCACATGTGCAGGTCGCCTTCGTCTCCGGCGGCCGCGCCAAGCCGATCCCGAAACCGCTGCGCATCGCCATGCAGGCGGACCAGGAGGCCGGCGGCGGAGCGGAACCGGCCCGGTAACCAGTCCTTAACCACAATCAGCGCTGTTTAGGGCGCTAATGCTGGGGTATGCGCCCTAGTTTGGCCATTTGACGAGGATTTCGTCTCGGCTACCGGTCTGACCGACGGAGCCGACAGCGCAAAGGGACGTGCCGATGAATCCAGCCGATGTGGCACAGTCGGTGCTCCCACTAACCTCCTCCGACCTCTCGCTGTTCACGCTGTTTTGGCACGCCCATTGGATCGTCAAAGCGGTCATGATCGGGCTCTTGATCTGCTCGGTCTGGGTATGGGCGATCGCGATCGACAAGACCGTGCTCTATACACGCAGCAAGCGCGCCATGGACCGTTTCGAGCAGGCATTCTGGTCCGGCCAGTCGCTGGAGGAGCTCTACCGCTCGCTGTCCTCGAAGCCGACCCACTCGATGGCGGCGCTATTCGTGGCGGCGATGCGGGAATGGAAGCGCAGCTTCGAGGGCCAGGCGCGCTCGTTCGCCGGCTTGCAGATGCGGATCGAGAAGGTGATGGAGGTGACCATCGCGCGCGAGGTCGAGCGGCTCGAGCGCCGCCTATTGGTGCTGGCCACCGTCGGCTCGGCCGGCCCCTTTATCGGCCTGTTCGGCACGGTCTGGGGCATCATGACCAGCTTCCAGTCGATCGCCGCCTCGAAGAACACGTCATTGGCGGTAGTGGCGCCGGGCATCGCGGAAGCGCTATTTGCGACCGCAATCGGCCTTGTCGCCGCCATACCGGCGACTATTTTCTATAACAAGTTCGCTTCCGAGGTGAACAAGCTGGCGCAGCGCCTCGAAGGCTTTGCCGACGAGTTCGGCGCCATCCTGTCGCGCCAGATCGACGAGCGCGGGTGAGGGGTTTATGGCAGCCAATGCTGGCACGCCGGTCATCGGGCGCAGGAAGCGTCATCGCCAAAAGGTGATGAGTGAGATCAACGTCACGCCGATGGTGGACGTGATGCTGGTGCTGCTGATCATTTTCATGGTGTCGGCGCCGCTGCTCACGATCGGAGTGCCGATCGATCTGCCGCAAAGCCAGGCCAAGAGCCTCGATCAGGACAAGGAGCCGCTCACGCTGTCGGTCAACGACAAGGGCCAGGTTTTCCTGCAAAATGCCGAAATTAGCGTGGTCGATCTAATCCCGAAGCTGCAGGCGGTAGCGCAAGCGCGCGGCGGCACCGACGCCCGCATCTACGTGCGCGGCGACAAAAAGGTTGACTACGGGACCATGATGAAGGTGATGGGACGGCTGTCGGCGGCCGGTTTCCATCGGGTGGCCTTGGTGACCGAATTCGAGCAAAGCTCGAAAGTACAGTAATGCAGATGAAAATGGCGTCATCGATATCAACCGGCCTGCACGCGGCGGTGCTGCTGTGGGCGCTGGTGTCGTTCTCCGGCAAGACCTTCGAGGTCACGCCGGCAGAATCGCTGCCGGTCGACCTGGTAAGCGAGAAGGACTTCTCCGAGATGACCAAGGGTGCCAAGCAGGCGCCTAAGCTCGAAATACCGAAGCCACTGGTGGAAAAAATCGTCGACGCCAAACCGACTGAAGAGATCGCGCCCAAGCTCACCGAGAAGAAAGAACTCAAGGCGGTGCAGGAAAAGACCGCCGAGCCGCAACCGTTGACCAAGCCCGACCCGATCGCCGAGAAGCTCAAGAAGCAGGACGAGCAAAAGCCGCAGGCCAAGGCCGAGCCGCTGCCGCCGAAGAAGCCGCCGCAGAAGCAGCAGCCTAAATTCGATGCCTACAAGATTGCGGCGTTGCTCGACAAGCGCGATCCGCAGCGCAACGCCGCGACCGGTGCGGAACTCAATTCGACGCCCTCGCTTGGCGCCGCTTCCGGCACCGCCGCCCGGCTGTCGCAATCGGAAATCGACGCGCTGAGAGCGCGGCTGATGGCGCTGTGGAATCCGCCGGTCGGCGCGCAGGACGCCGATCAATTCCAGATCACTATTCGGATCAGGTTCAAACGTGATGGCACGCTGGATATCGGTCCCCAGGTACTGACCAGCGGAAGCGGCGCCCGTTTTAATGCGATACGCGACAGCGCCGTGCGCGCGGTCCTCGTCGGCCAGCCCTTCACCATGTTGCGTCCTGATCACTACGATATCTGGAAAGAATTAGACTTCGTCTTCGATACGAAAGAAATGTTCAACAGTATTCCAGCGAGATGACCCATCTTATGACCGACAATAATCTCACGCTGAGTCGCCGCCGTCTGCTGGCCGGCGCCGGCGCCGGTGTGCTCGCCGCGCTTGCGAACCGGCCTGCGGGCGCGGTGATGCGCGTCGACATCACGCAAGGCAATGTGCAGCCGATGCCGATCGCATTGCCCGATTTTCTGGCCGGCGCGCCGACCGAAAACGAGATCGCGCACAACCTCACCGCGGTCGTTAGCAACAATCTCCAGCGCAGCGGGCTGTTCGCGCCGATCAATCCGCAGGCGTTCACCGAGAAGATAACCAATACCGATGCGGTGCCGCGCTTCGCGGACTGGCGCGTCATCAACGCGCAGGCACTGGTCACCGGGCGCATCACCAACCAGGGCGACGGACGGCTGAAAGCCGAATTCCGGCTATGGGACGTGTTCGCGGGCCAGCAACTCGACGGTAAGCAGTATTTCACCACGCCCGACAACTGGCGGCGCATCGCGCACATCATCTCCGACGCGATCTACGAGACGCTCACCGGCGAGAAGGGCTATTTCGACAGCCGCATCGTGTTCGTGGACGAGACCGGCTCGAAGGACCGGCGGGTGAAACGCCTCGCCATCATGGATCAAGATGGCGCCGGTGTGCGCTATCTCACCCGCGGCGACGACCTAGTACTCACGCCGCGCTTCAACCCAACCACGCAAGAGATCACCTACATGTCCTACGGGCAGGGCGACCCGCGCGTCTATCTGCTCAACATCGAGACCGGCCAGCGCGAGATCGTTGGCAATTTTCCCGGCATGACGTTCGCGCCGCGATTTTCGCCCGACGGCCAGCGGGTGATCATGAGCCTGCAGCAGGGCGCCAACGCCAATCTGTTCGTGATGGATCTGCGCTCGAAGGCGACCACGCGGCTCACTGACACGCCGGCCATCGACACCGCGCCGTGCTATTCGCCGGACAACAGCCGCATCTGTTTCGAGAGCGACCGCGGCGGCACGCAGCAGATCTATGTGATGTCGGCCAATGGCGGCCCGGCGCAGCGCATCAGCTTTGGCGAGGGCCATCACTCGACGCCGGTATGGTCGCCGCGCGGCGACTACATCGCCTTCACTGGGCAGGCGCGCGGACAATTTTCGATCGGCATCCTCAAGCCGGACGGCTCCGGCGAGCGCATCCTCACCGAGGGCTTCCACAACGAAGGCCCGACCTTTGCCCCGAACGGCCGGGTATTGATGTATTTCAGCGATCCCGGTCGCGGCCCGTCGCTTTACACGATTGACATCACCGGCCGTAACCAGCTCAAGGTGCCCACCCCGAGCTTGGCCTCGGATCCGGCCTGGTCGCCGCTGTTGTCCTGACGCGGGATCCCTGAAAAGCATGTCCTCGACTTGATTGGGGATGGGTACCGGTTTTCGGAAAAGGATCATGCGCACCCAATAAGCGCCACATTTTCACCGGCTCTTAACCATGAGAATAGGTTTACGTGGCTCAGACAATTTTAGGGGCCTCGCGCAAGGTTCCATCAAGGTTGATGGAAGGTTCGCTTAACCACCGTGCTGGTAGATGATGAGGCACGCGCATGATCCCGAAAAGCATGTCCCCGGCTCGAACGGGGATGGGCACCGGTTTTCGGGAAAGATCATGTGCCAGGAAACTCTCCGGTAGTTGCGTGAGTGAGAATGGAGGCACCGGGATGACCAATGTGAATCACATTTTCCGCGCGGCCCGGATCGTGGCCGTTCTAGCGGCGGCGCTGGCGATTTCGGCCTGCGCCAACAAACCCGGCGACGACGCGCAGGCCAATGCGGCCGGCATGGCGACGCCCGGCAGCCAGCAGGACTTCGTGGTCAATGTCGGCGACCGCGTGTTCTTCGAAACCGATTCCTCCGAGCTCACGCCGCAGTCGCGCGCGACGCTCGACAAGCAGGCGCAGTGGCTCAACAACTATAGCCAGTACGGCCAATTCACCGTCGAAGGTCACGCCGACGAGCGCGGTACGCGCGAATACAACATCGCGCTCGGTGCCCGTCGGTCACAGACCGTGCGCGACTATCTGATCTCGCGCGGCGTGGCGGCGAACCGCATGCGCACCATCTCGTACGGCAAGGAGCGGCCGGTCGCGATTTGCGACGATATTTCCTGCTGGTCGCAGAACCGCCGCGCGGTCACGGTGCTCGGCGTCAGTTCGTAAGGGCGGGCACGCCAACCTTAAAACGTGTCATGGCCGGGCTTGTCCCGGCCATCTCGCTTAGGAGTGCAGTGCCCTCCCAAGCGGGGTCACCGGGACAAGCCCGGTGACGACAATACAGTGCCCAGTCACAATTTCGACGCAGCCCACCCTATGCTAGCTGTATCGACCGCTGCCGGACTGTGCATCATGACGCGTTCACGATACCGAATTCGCATCGCGGGGCTTGCCGCGCTTGCCCTGCTGCTGCTGGCCGGCGCCGCGGCGGCGCAGGAGCCGCGTTCTTCCGGCGGCTTCCTCGATAACCTGTTCAGCCGCGGCGAGCCGCCGTCGCAGCAGCGTCAAAGCGACCAACGTCCAGCGGACCAACCGCGCGTGGCGCAGGGCGACCCCGGCGATCTGTCCGTCCGCCTCGATCGCATGGAAAGTGCGCTGCGCCAACTCACCGGCACGCTCGAGCAGTTGCAGTACCGCAACCAGCAGCTCGAGATGCAGCTCAAGCGCATGCAAGATGACACCGAGTATCGCTTCCAGCAGCTCGGCTTCAAGGGCGGACCACCCGCGGGCGCGCCACCGCGCGCGATGCCTCCGCAGACGCCGGTTAATGCGCCGCCTGCCACTGCGCCCGGCAGCCGCTCCGACGTGTTCAATCCCGCGCAGTATCCGAATGCCCCCGGCGCACCGCGCGTGCTCGGCAACGAAGCCGCGGTTGCACCGCTCCAGAATGCGGACAACGAGCCGCCGGTCGGCGCGCCCGGCGGCCGCGCCCCGGGCGCTCCGCTCGATCTCTCGACGCTCGCTGGCAATGCGCCGGTGCAACCGGAGGTGCCGATGGCGAACGCGGCGCCGATGCCACCATCGCAATTGCCGCCGGCGCGCGACACCAGCGCCACCGGCGCCCAGTTGGCCACGCTGCCGCCGTCGGCGACGCCGAAGGATGAATACGACATGGCCTATGGCTATGTGTTGCATAAGGACTACGCGCTGGCCGAGCAGGGCTTCCGCGATTTCCTGCGCAAATTTCCGGACGAAAAGCTGGTACCGGACGCGCAATACTGGCTGGGCGAGAGCCTGTACCAGCGCCAGCGCTATCGCGACGCGGCGGAATCATTCCTGGCGGTCTCGACCAAATTCGAGCACGCCGGCAAGGCGCCGGACGCGTTGTTGCGGCTCGGGCAGTCGCTCGCCGCGCTGAATCAGAAAGAAGCCGCCTGCGCCACGCTGGCCGAAGTCGGGCGCAAATTTCCGCGCGCCTCGGCGAGCGTGAAACGCGGCGTCACGCAGGAACAAAAGCGTGCGCACTGCTGAGACTGCGCCAATTTCGGCAGCGGAACTCAAATCGCTATTCTCCGATCTCGATCATTTGCCGGCGCTGCTGCTGGCGGTTTCCGGTGGGCCGGATTCCACCGCGCTGATGGTGCTGGCGGCGCGCTGGCGCAAGGCGCACAAGAGCAGGCCCGAAAACTTGCCAAAGCTGATCGCCGTCACCGTCGATCACGGCCTGCGCGTGGAATCCAAGCGCGAGGCGGCCAGCGTCGGACGCCTGGCGCGTAAGCTAGGCATCGCGCACCGCACCTTGCGTTGGACCGGCGCCAAGCCGAAAACCGGTTTGCAGGAGGCGGCGCGGGCGGCGCGCTACCGCCTGCTCGCCGGCGCGGCGCGTAAAGCAAACGCTACGAACATCCTCACCGCGCACACGCGCGACGACCCGGCCGAGACCGTGCTGATCCGTATGAGCCGCGGCAGCGGCGTCAGTGGGCTGGCGGCGATGGCGCGGATTTCGACTTTGCCGGGCGATGGCGAGGGACAGATCAAACTCCTCCGCCCGCTGCTCGACATCCCGAAGGCGCGCCTCGTCGCCACCCTGCGCGCGGCGAAAATTCCGTTCGCGGACGATCCATCCAACCGCGATCCGCGCTTCACGCGGGCGCGGCTGCGCGGCCTGATGGGCGAGCTCGCGCGCGAGGGCCTCGACGCCCGCAGGCTGGCGCTGCTGGCGCGGCGGCTCAAGCGGGCGGACCTGGCGATCGAAGCCGCAGTCGACCGGGCCGCGGCCGAGCTGACCCTATCACCCGCCAGGCCGGGCGCCATCGCCTTCGACGCGGCAAGCTATGCACGATTACCGGCCGAGATCGCGCTGCGCCTGATCGGCCGCGCAGTGGCGCGCGTCGGGGATGAAAGGCCGGCCGAATTGGCCAAGCTGGAGGCGCTGAAAGCGGCGCTCGACGCTGCCCAAAATGCCGCCAATGCGGGGTTTCGGCGCAGCCTGGCGGGGGCCATTGTGACGCTCGTGGGGCGCGAAATCACCGTGGAACGGGCTCCGCCGCGCCGCTGCAAACCCTTAACCACAGGTGGACGCGGTAACGCCAAGCCAACGAAATCGCGCTAGAATATATGAGATTCGAGCCCTTTCCACACGGGCCCACGGTGCCTACATTGTGGCTTGAAACGATGTGAAGTCGCCACAAATTTTGGCCATTAACAATGGCCACAGCGCCCGACGCGGTCGGTAAGGACGCCTGATGAACGCGAATCTGCGCAATTTCGCCCTCTGGGTGATTATCGTCCTACTGCTGCTCGCGCTATTCACGCTGTTCCAGAATCCAGGACAGCGCACGACCGCGCAGGACATCTCGTTCTCCCAGCTGTTAAGCGAGGTCGACCAAGGCCGCGTGCGCGACGTTGTGATCCAGGGTCCGGAAATCCGCGGCAATTTCGCCAATGGTACCAGCTTCCAGACTTATGCGCCGAACGATCCCGGCCTGGTGCAGAAGCTCTATGCCAAGGGCGTCTCGATCACCGCGCGGCCGCAGCAGGACAATGTCCCGTGGTTCGTTTCGCTGCTGGTGTCGTGGCTGCCGTTCATCGCGCTGATCGGCGTATGGATCTTCCTGTCGCGGCAGATGCAAGGGGCGGGCGGCAAGGCGCTCGGCTTTGGCAAGTCGCGCGCGAAATTGCTCGCGGAGGCGCATGGCCGTGTCACCTTCGACGACGTCGCCGGCGTCGACGAAGCCAAGTCGGACTTGCAGGAAATCGTCGAATTCCTGCGCGATCCCGGAAAATTCCAGCGCCTGGGCGGACGCATTCCGCGCGGCGTTTTGCTGGTCGGCCCGCCCGGCACCGGCAAGACGCTGATCGCGCGCGCGGTCGCCGGCGAAGCCAATGTGCCGTTCTTCACCATTTCGGGCTCCGACTTCGTCGAGATGTTTGTCGGCGTCGGCGCCAGCCGCGTGCGCGACATGTTCGAGCAGGCCAAGAAGAACGCGCCCTGCATCATCTTCATCGATGAAATCGACGCGGTCGGCCGTCATCGCGGCGCCGGTCTCGGCGGCGGCAATGACGAGCGCGAACAGACGCTCAACCAGTTGCTGGTCGAGATGGACGGCTTCGAAGCCAACGAAGGCATCATCCTGATCGCGGCCACCAACCGGCCCGACGTGCTCGATCCGGCGCTGCTGCGCCCCGGCCGTTTCGACCGCCAGGTGGTGGTGCCGAACCCGGACGTGGTCGGCCGCGAGAACATCCTCAAGGTGCACGTCAAGAAGGTGCCGCTGGCGCCCGACGTGAACCTGAAGACCATCGCGCGCGGCACGCCTGGCTTCTCTGGCGCCGACCTGATGAATCTCGTCAACGAAGCGGCGCTGATGGCGGCGCGTCGCAACAAGCGCATGGTCACCCAGTCCGAATTCGAAGACGCCAAGGACAAGGTGATGATGGGTGCCGAGCGCAAGTCGCTGGTGATGACCGATGAGGAGAAGCTGCTCACCGCCTATCACGAAGGCGGCCACGCCATCGTCGCGCTCAACGTCAAGGCCACCGATCCGGTGCACAAGGCCACCATCATTCCGCGCGGCCGCGCGCTCGGCATGGTCATGCAGTTGCCCGAGCGCGACAAGCTGTCGATGTCGCGCGAGCAGATGACCTCGCGCCTCGCCATCATGATGGGCGGGCGCGTGGCCGAGGAGATGGTGTTCGGCAAGGAGAAGGTTACCTCGGGCGCCGCCTCCGACATCGAGCAGGCCACCAAGCTCGCCCGCTTGATGGTCACGCGCTGGGGCCTGTCGGACAAGCTCGGCACCGTGGCCTATGGCGAGAACCAGGACGAGGTGTTCCTCGGCTATCAGGTCTCGCGCCAGCAGAACATCTCGGAAGCGACCGCGCAGACGATCGACGCCGAGGTGCGCAAGCTGGTCGAGGCCGGCAATGCCGAGGCCACGCAGATCCTCACCACCAAGCGCGCCGATCTGGAGGCGCTGGCCAAGGGTCTGCTCGAGTTCGAAACGCTGACCGGCGACGAGATCAAGGACCTGATCCAAGGCATTCGTCCGGTGCGCGAATCGGTGATCGAGCCGGCCACGCCGCGCTCCTCTGCCGTGCCGCCGGCCGGCAAACAGCGTCCGCGGCCCGACGCCCCGACCGGCGAAGTGGCCCCGCAGCCGCAGGCTTAATTGTCCAGCATTTTCAGCGATGCCCGCCGTTTGGCGGGCGTTTCGTTTGCGCACGCCTGTATCCCGGCACCATTTGATACCGATCAACGCGACCGATTTTCGGTTGTGTATGGTTCCGAATTCAACATGGAGCGCCTGCAATGACGACAATCAGTCGACTTGGCTTCAGTGAAGCGTTCAAACGCGCGGTCATTGCCGGGGCCGCCGGCGGTTTGGCGGAGGTCATCTGGGTATCGCTGTACGCAGCCGTCACCGGCGGTGATGCGGCAATCGTGGCGCGCGGCGTGACCACGGCGGTCGGCGTAACGGCCTTGCTGCCGGAATCGGCGGTTGGCATGGGGGTAACTGTCCATATGGTGTTGGCCGTGCTGCTC
>DATISB010000024.1:0-6277 GCA_035469145.1 Pseudolabrys sp. | reverse complement strand
GCGATGGATAGGCTGGCTGGGTGAGCCGTTTTACGGCCTTGCGGCGGCCGTTTTGGCCGCCCACATTAATTCTATGGCATTCGCACGCACCGACTTTTGGCGAAGCAATGGGGACGATGACGGCGCCCTGTGCCGCAGTTTCTGGCGCAAGTTGCGGCGCGTTGTCGCGCAGATTCCGTTCGCCGAGGATTTGCTCGCCGCCTATTACTGCGCCTTCGACCGCGACACGCCGCTGCCGGTGAAGGCGACGCTGGTCGGCGCACTCGCCTATTTCGTGCTGCCGGTCGACGCCATACCCGACGTGCTGCCGGTCATCGGCTTCACCGACGATGCCGCGGTGCTGGCGACTGCGATCAGGCTGGTCGCCAGCCACATCCACCCGGCGCATCGCGAGGCGGCACGTAACGCGTTGGCAAAGCTTTAAGGCCGCAAGATCGCCTTTCCCATCACCTGGCGCGCGGCGATCGCCTTGAGCGCGGCCGGCGCTTCGGCGAGCGAGTAGACCGCGTGCACATGCGACGACAATTTGCCCTGCGCGCACCAGTCGAGGATTTGTGTCATGTTGGCGCGATGGCCTAGCGGGTCGCGCAGGATCCAGGCGCCCCAGTAGACGCCGAGCACGTCATAGCTGCGCAGCAGCACCAGGTTGAGCGGCATCTTCGGCATGTCGCCGGCGGCAAAACCGATGACCAGGAAGCGCCCACCCCAATCCATGCCGCGCAGCGCGGCTTCGCCCTGCGCCCCGCCGATCGGATCGTAGACCACATCGACGCCCTTGCCGCCGGTCAGCTGGCGCAGCGCGTCCTTGAGATCGGTGGTGGCGTAGTTCACCCCGTCGTCAGCACCATGACGGCGCGCGAAGGCAATTTTTTCATCGGATGACGCGCAGGCAATGACGCGTGCGCCCATCAGCTTGCCGAGCTCGACCGCGGCGAGGCCGGTGCCGCCGGCGGCGCCCAGCACGGCCAGCGTCTCGCCGGGCTTGAGCTTGGCCCGGTCCTTCAGCGCATGCATCGTGGTGCCGTAGGTGACGGTGAGGCCAGCGGCGCGGTCGAAATCCAGTCCGGCCGGCAGCGCGACGAGCTGGTCGGCGGCGAGCAGGACCTTCTCGCGCGCGGCGCCCCAGCCGATATTTCCGATGACGCGGTCGCCGGGCGAAAACCCGGCGACGCCGGCGCCCACGCTTTCGACTTCACCGGCGAATTCGGCAGCGGGCGAGAACGGGAATGCCGGCTTGTGCTGGTATTTGCCGGCGATGATCAGGATGTCGAAAAAGTTCAGCGCCGCCGCCTTGACGCGCACCACCGCTTCGCCCGGCCCGGGCACGGGGTCGGCGATGTCGGCAAGTTCAAGGTTGTCGGGGGCGCCGTAACGGGTGCAGAGCAGGGCTTTCATGGCGGCTCGATCGGTTACGCTACGGCAATGTATCTAGCACGCTCCCCGGCCGGTTTGGCGGCGTCGAGTTTCGGCCTATAGTTTTGTGGGGGGCGACGGATTGCCGCCTTTAGCTTGCCGATATTCGCCCCTAATGGGCTAATATCCAGCTGTTCTTTAGAGGGGGCGGCTTCAATGCCCTCATTTACTTCAACCGGTAGGGCCCGATGACGAAGACGCTTTGGCAAAGCCCCGCGATCGCACTGCTGACCGTCGCCGCCGTGATCTGTTGCACGGCCGCCTATGCGCAGAACCAGCCGGCCCCCAAGAAACCGGCCAAGCCCGAGCCCACCGAGCAGGCGGTGCTGCTCGGCCAGTTCGGCGGTTGGGGCGCCTATACGGCGACGCCTGGCGGCAAAAAGGTCTGCTTCGCGCTGGCGAAACCGGCATCGGCGGTGACCGAGCCGGCCGGCCGCAGTCGCGATCCGTCTTATGCCTTCGTCTCGACCCGCCCGGCCGAGAAGGTGAAAAACGAGGTGTCGATGATCGTCGGCTATCCGCAGAAGCCCGGTGTCGACGCCACCGCCACCATCGGCTCGGCAAGTTACGTGATGTACACCCAGAACGATGGTGCCTGGGTGAAGAACGCCGCCGAGGAAGCTCAGATGGTCGAGACCATGCGCAAGGGCGCCGATCTGTTGGTCAAGAGCGCGTCCACGCACGGCACCAAAACCACCGACACCTATTCGCTGAAGGGACTTAGCGAAGCGCTCGACAAGGTGGCGCAGGAGTGCAAGTAAGGCGCCCGTACCCTATATTGTCGTCAATGCCGCCGCGCGCGGACATGACGACCTGAGCCCATGACAACCACAATCGAAATCGCACCGGCCTCGGCGCCCTTCGTCGAAAAGACGCCGCTCGAGCGCTATGTGGCGCCGGACAAGCCGTCGCTGGTCGGCCTCACGCGTGCGCAGCTTGGCGCGCTGCTGGGCGCGATCGGCGTGCCGGACGCGCAGCGCAAGATGCGCGTGCAGCAGCTTTGGCACTGGATCTATTTCCGCGGCTTCACCGAATTCGATCTGATGACCAGCCTGTCGAAGGACTTGCGTGCGGCGCTGGCGGAGAAATTCACGCTCGCCCGCCCCGAGGTGGTGGCCGAGCAGGTTTCGGTCGACGGCACGCGCAAATGGCTGCTCCGGCTGCCGGGCGAAGTGCAAGGCGAGCGTCCACACGAAGTCGAATGCGTCTATATTCCCGACACCGACCGCGGCACGCTGTGCGTCTCCAGCCAGGTCGGCTGCACGCTCACCTGTTCGTTCTGCCACACCGGTACACAGCGCCTGGTGCGCAACCTCACGGCGGACGAGATCGTCGGCCAAGTGATGGTGGCGCGCGACCGTCTCGGCGATTGGCCGGGCAGTGTCCGCCCGAATGACGGCGTCATCCCAACAGGCGATCGCTGCGTGACCAATATCGTGATGATGGGCATGGGCGAGCCGCTTTACAATCTCGACGCGGTGCGCGACGCGCTGCTGATCGTGGCGGACGGCGACGGTATCGCCATCTCCAAGCGCCGCATCACGCTCTCAACCTCCGGTGTGGTGCCGAATATCGAACGAGCCGGCGCCGAGATCGGTTGCATGCTGGCGGTGTCGCTGCACGCGGTGCGCGACGAATTGCGCAATGAGCTGGTGCCGCTCAACCGCAAATATCCGATCGCGCAATTGCTGGAGGCATGCCGCAATTATCCGGGTGTTTCCAACGCCAAGCGCATCACTTTCGAATACGTCATGCTCAAGGGCGTCAACGATTCCATCGACGACGCCAAGGCACTGGTACGCCTGCTCAAGGGCATCCCTGCCAAGATCAATCTTATTCCGTTCAATCCCTGGCCCGGCGCAAAATACGAATGTTCCGACTGGGAACAGATCGAGAAGTTCTCGCAAGTGGTGTTCGACGCCGGCTATGCCTCGCCGGTGCGCACCCCGCGCGGGCGCGACATTTTGGCCGCCTGCGGCCAGCTCAAGAGCGCGACCGAGAAGCTCTCCGCGCGCGAGCGCATGGCGCTGCGGGCGATGGCGGTGGTGGATTAGAGCTTGGCACTCCTCGGCCGCATCATCGTCATCCTCTTCGCCCTGTTCATGGCGGCGATGGCCGGCGGCATCGCCGCCGCCATCGCGCTGCTCGGTGTCGAGTTGCACGTGATCGGCCCCGACCCGCTCGAGCACGCGTTCTTCTGGGGCACCGCGGCGCTTGCCTCCGGCGCCACCGTCATGGTCGGCTTTTTGCCCATCCTGATCGCGGTTGTGCTGGCGGAAGCGTATTCCATCCGCTCGCTCTTGATCCATGCGGCGGCCGGCGCCGTCATCCTGCTGCTCGGCTATTACAGCGCCAGCTTTACCGGATCTTACGAGGAATCGATCGATCATCCACCGCCGCCGATCACACGTGAAGCGGAAATCGCGGCCGCGGTCGGCGTGGTGTTCGGCTTTACCTATTGGCTGATCGCTGGCCGCAATGCCGGCCGCTGGCGCGGCCGCTGACTTCCCTTCGCCGCCTTGCTCGGCTAGACCGCAGGCCGCCCCTGCGGAAAAACCATGAACCGTACCGGGCTGATCATTGCGCTTGCCATCGCCGCCGTCGTCAGCGTGGTGTTTGGTTCACAACGGGCACAATTTCGGCCTGCCGATGATTGTAAGGCGGCGATGGCGGTAACCTAAATCCGCGCGGTTACGCTTCCATGACCGCGGCGGCCCGCGCGCTGCTAGAATCTCTGCGATTCGCGCCAGGAGGGGACTGTGACCGAGCCTGCGGAAGACCTCAAACGGGTGTTGCAGATCAAGATGCGGGCGCTGGGCGACCCGAAGCAAGTGCTCGCGCTTATCCGCGGCGCCGCGCCGTTCTACCGGACGTTCGGCGGCACCGGCTTTCGCGTGCTGCAGAATGTGGACGACCCGGCCCAGCTCCTGATCGAGATCGAATACGCCGCACACGCCGCGCTCGAGCTCAATCGCCAAAAGGTGGCGAGCGACCCGATGGTACGCACCTTCCTGCAAGGTTGGCGCGCCATCCTGGCCGGCAGTGCCGACATAGATGTGTATCAGGATGTGACCGGATAGGGCACGCCTTGCGCGCACAGGCATTCCCCCTATAGTCCCCGCGCTTTCAAGGATTTAGGGACGGTCAGGCGCAACGACCGGCATCGCATGGCAAAAGCCAATATCAAGAAGGTCGTGCTCGCCTATTCGGGCGGGCTCGACACCTCGATCATCCTGAAGTGGCTGCAAACCACCTATGGCTGCGAGGTCGTCACCTTCACCGCCAATCTCGGCCAAAGCGAGGAGCTCGAGCCGGCGCGCAAGAAGGCGCTGCTGCTCGGCATCAAGCCGGAGAACATTTTCGTCGAGGACCTGCGCGAGGAATTCGTGCGCGATTACGTGCTCCCGATGTTCCGCGCCAATGCGGTTTACGAGGGACAATACCTGCTCGGCACATCGATCGCTCGCCCGCTGATCGCCAAGAAGCAGATCGAAATCGCCGAAAAAGTCGGCGCCGACGCGGTGGCTCATGGCGCCACCGGCAAGGGCAACGACCAGGTGCGCTTCGAGCTGACCTATTACGCGCTCAAGCCGGACGTGACCGTGATCGCGCCATGGCGGGAATGGGATCTGACCTCGCGCCGCAAGTTGATCGAGTTCGCGGAAAAGCATCAGATCCCGATCGCCAAGGACAAGCGCGGCGAAGCGCCGTTCTCTGTCGATGCCAACCTGCTGCACGCATCCTCGGAAGGCAAAGTGCTGGAAGACCCTGCGCAGGAAGTGCCCGACTATGTCTACTCGCGCACAATCGATCCGGAAAAGGCGCCGGATAAAGCCACTTACATCACGATCGATTTCGAGCATGGCGACGCCACGGCGATCGACGGCAAGAAATTGTCGCCGGCGACGCTGCTCGCCAAGCTCAACGAGCTCGGCCGCGCCAATGGCATCGGCCGGCTCGATCTGGTGGAAAATCGTTTCGTCGGCATGAAGTCGCGCGGCATGTACGAGACGCCGGGCGGCACAATTCTCCTCGCCGCGCACCGCGGCATCGAATCGATCACGCTCGATCGCGGCGCCGCGCATCTGAAAGACGAGTTGATGCCGAAATATGCCGAGCTGGTCTATTACGGCTTCTGGTTCGCGCCGGAACGCGAGATGCTGCAGGTGGCCATCGACCGATCTCAGGAATTTGTCAGCGGCCGCGTCAAGCTCAAACTCTACAAGGGCAATGTTGCGGTGGTCGGGCGCGAGAGCAAATATTCGCTCTACGATCAGGAGCTGGTGACGTTCGAGGAGGGCGCGGTCGCCTACGACCACCGCGACGCCGAGGGCTTCATCAAGCTCAACGCTCTACGGCTGCGCACGCTCGCGCAGCGGCGGAAAAAGCTCAAGCTCGATTGAGCGTGGCCGCGATTGATATGACGAGGAAGCGTCCGATGAGCCCGCCAGCCGGAAACTGGTTTCTGATGACGGTCGTTGCCGGCATGCTCGCGGCCTGTGCGAGCAGCGAGGACAAGCCGGTCGAACCGAACCTGTTACCCACCAACTACAAGCAGGAGATACTCGACACGCTGTCGCGCACGCTCGGCTATCCGGCCAATGTGCACGAAGCCTATATTTCCGATCCCACGCTGGGGCCGGTCGGCAAGGACCAGCGCTACATGGCCTGCGTACGTTACAATGCGCGCGATGCCAGCAATCATTACGCAGGCAGCACGGACCGCATCGCCTATTTCTACGGCGGCCACCTCAACCAGTTGATTCAGGCAAGCAAGGAGCAATGCGGCAACGCCGCCTACAAGCCGTTCCCCGAGCTGGAAAAGCTCTGCCTGGCGACCAAGTGCCAATAGACGGGTGCTACT
>DATISB010000023.1:0-4427 GCA_035469145.1 Pseudolabrys sp. | reverse complement strand
TCTCGCCACGCCGGCGACGGCGCAGCAGACCATCAAGATCGGCGAGCTCAACAGCTACAAGGCGCAGCCGGCCTTTCTCGACCCCTACAAGAAGGGCATGGATCTCGCGATCGAGGAGATCAACGGCAAAGGCGGCGTGCTCGGCAAGAAGCTGGAACTGGTCTCGCGCGACGACGGCGCCAATCCGGGCGAGGCGGTGCGCGTGGCTGAGGAATTGGTGACGCGCGAAGGCGTCACTATGATCGCCGGCACCTTCCTGTCCAATATCGGCCTCGCGGTCACCAATTTCGCCGGTCAGAAGAAAGTGTTCTTCCTCGCCGCCGAGCCACTCACCGACAAAATCACCTGGCAGAACGGCAACAAATACACCTTCCGCCTGCGCGCCTCGACCTACATGCAGGTCGCCATGCTGATGCCGGCGACCATCGCCGCCAAGAAGAAGCGCTGGGCGCTGGTCTATCCGAATTTCGAATACGGCCAATCGGCCGCCGAGAATTTCAAGGCGCTGCTGAAGAAGGCGCAGCCCGACGTCGAATTCGTCACCGAGCAGGCCCCGCCGCTCGGCAAGATCGACGCTGGCGCGGTGGCGCAGGCGATCGACGACGCCAAGCCCGACGCCATCTTCAACGTGCTGTTCGGCGGCGATCTCGCCAAGTTCGTGCGCGAGGGCAACACCCGCGGAGTGTTCAAGAACCGCACGGTGATCAGCCTGCTCTCGGGCGAGCCGGAATATCTCGATCCGCTCAAGGACGAGGCGCCAGTCGGCTGGGTCGTCACCGGCTACCCTTGGGACAAGATCAAGACGCCGGCGCATAAGGCCTTCGTCGAAGCCTATCAGAAGAAATACAACGACTATCCGCGGCTCGGCTCCATCGTCGGCTACGTGACCATCAAGTCGTTGGCCGCCGGCATCGCCAAGGCCAAGTCCACCGACACCGAGAAGCTGGTGGCGGCATTCAAGGACCTGAAAGTTGACAGCCCGTTCGGGCCGTTCGTCTACCGGGCGAGCGACCACCAGGCCACCTTGGGCGCCTATGTCGGCAAGCTCGCACTCGAAGGCGGCAAGGGCACCATGGCCGACTTCAAATATGTCGACGGCGCCGCGGTGCTGCCGTCCGACGCCGAGGTCAAAAAGCTGCGCCCAGCGGGGGACTAAAAGCGGTTCCAATGTGCTTAGCTAACCTCTCCCCGTATCGCGGGGAGAGGTGATCTTCTCATGACCTTCAGCGCATTCCTGTTCCAGGCGCTCAACGGGCTGTCCACTGCGTCCGGACTGTTCTTCGTCGCGGTCGGCCTGTCGCTGATTTTTGGCGTCACCCGCATCGTCAATATCGCGCACGGGTCCCTCTATATGCTGGGGACCTACATCGCCTATTCGTTCGCCACCAAGATCGGCGGCGCATTCGGCTTCTGGAGCGGCATCGTCGCCACCGCGCTGGTGGTCGGCGCCATCGGCGCGCTGATCGAGGTCGTGCTGCTGCGGCGCATCTACCGCGCGCCCGAATTGTTCCAGCTGCTCGCCACCTTCGCGCTGGTGCTCGTCATCAACGACGCCACGCTCTGGTTGTGGGGCCCGGAGGATCTGCTCGGGCCGCGCGCGCCCGGCCTGCGCGGCGCCATCGAGGTGCTCGGCCGCCAATTACCGAGCTACGACCTGTTCCTGATTTTCATCGGCCCCGTGGTGTTGCTGGCGCTGCATTTCGCGCTGGCGCGCACGCGCTTCGGCCGGCTCGTGCGGGCGGCGACGCAGGACCGCGAAATGGTCGGCGCGCTCGGCGTTAACCAGGCGATGCTGTTCACCGCTGTGTTCGCGCTCGGCGCGGCGCTCGCCGGCTTCGGCGGCGCGCTGCAAGTGGCGCGCGAGCCGGCCAATCTCGCCACTGACCTTGTAGCGATCAGCGACGCTTTCGTGGTGGTGGTGGTCGGTGGCATGGGCTCGATCAGCGGGGCTTACTTGGCCGCCGTCATCATCGCCGAGGTCAAAGCCATTTGCATCGGCATCGGGGTGGTGGATTTCGGCTTCGTCAGCGTGAATTTCTCCAAGCTAACGCTGGTCGCCGAATTCCTGGTGATGGCGGTGGTGCTGATCGCGCGCCCCTACGGGTTGCTCGGCCGCGCGCAAGCGCAAGTGCGCTCGATCGCCGAGCCAGAGGACCCGATCCGCCCGGCCACGCCGGTACTGAAGGCGCTTGGGCTGACCGTGCTGGCGCTGCTGTTGTGTCTGCCGCTGCTGGCGCAGAGCTCACCTTATCTCTTGATCCTCGGCATCGACGTGCTGATCGCGGTGATTTTTGCAACCTCGCTGCATTTCATCATGGGGCCGGGCGGCATGCATTCGTTCGGCCACGCCGCCTATTTCGGGCTCGGCGCCTATGGCGCGGCGCTGCTGGTGAAATGGCTGAGCTTCCCAATGGGTCTCGCGCTCGTAGCGGCGTCGCTGATCGCGCTTGCCGGCGCGCTGCTATTCGGCTGGTTCGCGGTGCGGCTGTCTGGCGTCTATCTCGCCATGCTCACATTGGCCTTCGCGCAGATCGTCTGGGCGGCGGTGTTCCAATGGGAAAATCTGACAGGCGGCTCCAACGGTGTGATCGGCGTGTGGCCGCCGCCGCCGTTCGATCGCGCCTGGATCTATTTCCTACTCACTTTGTTGCTCGCGGTAATTGCCGTGCTGCTGCTGCGGCGATTTCTGTTCGCGCCGTTTGGCTACGCCATGCGCGCCGGCCGCGATTCCGCGTTGCGTGCCGAGGCCATCGGCATCGACGTCAAGCGCGTGCATTGGCTCAGCTTTGCCATTGCCGGCGCCGTCTGCGGTGTGGCCGGCGGGCTGTTCGCCTTCGCCAAGGGCTCGATCTCGCCGGAGACCATCGGCGTCGGCCGCTCGATCGACGGTCTGGTCATGGTGCTGCTTGGCGGCATCCAGACTCTGACCGGGCCGATCGTCGGCGCGTCCGTGTTCGCCACGTTGCAGGATACGGTGATGCGGCAGACTGAATATTGGCGTGCGCTGCTCGGCGTCATCATCTTGCTGCTGGTATTGGCGTTCCCGCAGGGAATCGTCGGCGGTTTGGAGGGGCTCTGGCGCAAGAACAGGGCCAAGGGCAGGGGCGCAACATGAGCGTGCTCGAAGTCCGCTCGCTATCCAAAGCCTTCGGCGGCGTGCTTGCGGTCAGCAAAGTTAGCTTCGCGATCGGTGAGGGTGAGTTCCTCGCCATGATCGGGCCGAACGGCGCCGGCAAAACCACCTGCTTCAACATGATCAATGGCCAGCTTGCACCGGACTCCGGCGAGATCCTGTTCGAGGGCAAGAACATCGCCGGGCTCGCGCCGTGCAACATCTGGCGGCTTGGTGTCGGCCGAAGCTTTCAGGTCGCCGCTACGTTTGGCTCGATGACGGTCGCCGAGAATGTGCAGATGGCGCTGATTTCGCATGCGGGAGAAATCTACCGGCTCTGGCAGCCGGCCGCCGCGCTGCATCGCGAGCGCGCGCTCGATCTACTTGAGCAAGTCGGGATGCGCGACACCGCCGACCGGCCGAGCCGCGAGCTCGCCTATGGCGACGTCAAGCGCGTCGAACTCGCCATCGCGCTCGCCAATGAGCCGCGCCTGCTGCTGATGGACGAGCCGACCGCCGGCATGGGCGCGCGCGAACGCCATGAACTCATCGCTCTGGTCAAGCGGCTAGTGGTCGAGCGCAAAATCTCAGTTCTGTTCACCGAGCATTCGATGGACGTGGTGTTCGCCTTCGCCGACCGTATCGTCGTAATGGCGCGAGGCCGGATGATCGCCGACGGCGACGCCACCGCGATCCGCGACAACACGCAGGTGCGCGAGGTCTATTTCGGCACCGGAAAGACCTTCGCGGGGGCCGCGCCATGAGCGACGCCATACTCGCGGTGGAATCCTTAAGCGCCTGGTACGGCGCGGCGCGCATTCTTTACGACCTGAGCTTCGAGGTCGGCCGTGGCGAGGTGGTGGCTTTGATGGGACGTAATGGCGCCGGCAAGTCCACCACCTTGAAAGCAGTGATGGGTCTCATCGCCGCGCGGCAAGGCACGGTACGTTTCAACGGGGGCGATGTATCTCACCTGAAGCCGTTCGAGATCGCGCGGCGTGGCTTGGGCTACACGCCCGAGGACCGCCGCATCTTTTCCGATTTGACCGTCATGGAAAATCTCGACATCGGCCGCCAGCCGCCGCGCCGCTTTAGTGACGGCGCCCCGGCGCCGTCATGGACGGCGGAAAAGCTGTTCGCGCTATTCCCCAATCTCGCCGACATGCCGGACCGCCTGGGCGACCGCATGAGCGGCGGCGAGCAGCAGATGCTCACGGTGGCGCGCACGCTGATGGGCAATCCGCTGCTGGTGCTACTCGATGAGCCCTCGGAAGGCGTGGCGCCGTTGATCGTGGAGCAGATGGCCAACACCATC